>DASSCU010000064.1 GCA_035697485.1 Actinomycetota bacterium | reverse complement strand
AGGTCGACCAGCAGCGGGAAGCCCGTGTCGTCGGCTAGCGCCGCTGCTGCGTCGGCCAGGTCACGCTGCTGCGTCGGCGAGGTGGTGCGGTAGCACGCCATCGCGCTGAACACCGCCTGCCAGTCGGCTGTCCCGATCCTCTCGCCGAGCGCCGCGCCCGGCACCAGGTCGACCTCGTTGCCGTCGGGGTCGGTGTGACAGACCCCGAACGGTCCCGATGCCTCACCAAGACTCGCCTGCTCGACCGCCGCGGCCGGCCGCACCACGTCGAGGTGGATGCGGTTTCGCAACGGCCGTGGCTCGGTCGACTGCCGGATCCGTATCGCGGGGTCGCGCCGCAACGGATCCGCCAAACCGCCGTCCTCCCCAGGCGCGTAGTCGAGCACGCGCTGCCAGAACCGCCTCACCACAGACGGGTTCGCGGATTCGAACACGACGCTCAGGTGCTGCAGCACGGCAGGGTTCGCGGCCAGCCCGAGATCCCGCGCGGCCGCCGACACCGGCTCGGCGTGCTCGTCTGAGTCGAGGCGCACCCGCATGCCTGTCGCGCGCAGGTCGACCACGATCTCGGCCGACAGCTCCACGATGCGCCCGGCCAGCGCAGCCCCCTCAATCAGCGACGGCGCGTCGAACCATGCCGTCGCGACGCCATCGACCACCCGCCAATCCGTTCCGACCTCGGTCATGCCCGGCACCGCACAGCCCGTCTCCTTCCGTATAGTGATGATGTCCCGGCCGGGGCATTGAGGTACGCCGTTGATCATGATCAGGCTCGGCGTCACCTGATCGCGTACTGCCGGGCCGCGTGGCCGGCCACAAGGGATCATGGTAGCGATGGCCCGGGCGTCCACCATGCGGTCCCTCGCTTCGAGTTCGCCGTGGAGCTCGGTATGCCGACTCGATCGCGATCTCGACGTGTGTGCCGCTTGCGGTGTTCGCGATCGCGAGTGCACCGAATCGGCGTTCCGCGCTCGCACGAAACCCATCGCCACCCGCCACGGTTCGCCGTTCACAGCGCGCCACATCTGCCGATCGGTAGGCAAGGCTCGATGTGCTCCGGCGCGGCGCTGACCCTCGACCGCGACGACCTGGTCAGAGTCGTCGACCGTCTGCAGGCTGCGCTTGCCATCGCCGCCTGACCCGGCTGGGACACCACCGGGGCAGCGTGCAGATGCAACGGGATGAGCGACGAGAGCGGTGATGCGACGACGACATCGCGACGACGAACCCGCCGACAGGCGGGGGCTCGGCGCGGTAGGTCAGCGGGGGGCGGCGTTTCGCCGTGCCCTATCTCCTATCCCCGCTCCCCGCTTGGGCGTTCATCGGGCGTTTGTTAGCATCGTTCTGCGGGGTGGAGCAGTCCGGTAGCTCGCTGGGCTCATAACCCAGAGGTCACAGGTTCAAATCCTGTCCCCGCGACGAACACGAGGGGCGTCGGTGGACAAACCGACGCCCCTCGCCTCGTTCCCGCGCATAGACTCCCGGCATGCCACGCTCGTGGACCTGGACAACGCTCGCGCTCCCGGCCGTGGTGTTGGCCTCGCTGTCGCTACGCTCGGCCGCGGCGATCACCCCGGCGGGATCGTCGGTGGTGCGGACGCCGGCGGAGGCGAGCTACGACGTCCACCTGCGTTCCGGGGCCGCCGGGAGAACCTGGCGGGGGCATGGCTCAGTCACGTTCACCAACGTCGGCACGGGAACGCTTCCCGAGGTGTACCTGCGGGTGTGGTCCAACGGGGTGCTCGGCTGCGATCCCCGCTCGATCGCCGTCTCGAACGTGCAGGGCGGTGACGTCACCGACGAGCGCCTGGACTGCACCGAGATCGAGGTCACGCTCGACCAACCGCTCGGGCCCTCGGGCACCGCGACGATCTCGTACGACCTCGACATCGTGCTGCCCGACGAGGACGACCGGTTCGGGTTCCACCGTGGCCTCGCCCTGGCGGGCACGGCGCTCCCGATCCTCGCGGTGCGCGACGACGCAGGGTGGCATCGCGCGCCGTTCGAGAACCTCGGGGAGAGCTTCTATTCGGTGGTCGGCGACCACCAGGTCACGTTCGTCACCCCGCGCGCCCTCGACACCGCCGCCACCGGCGTCGTGACCGGTCGGCGCGAGACCGCGGCCGGCCGCATGCGCACGACGTACTCGGCGGAGGACGTGCGTGACTTCGCCTGGGCCGCCGGGCGGCTCCGCACCGTCGAGCGATCGGCAGGGAGCGCCGACGTGGTCGTGTCGTACCAGCCGAACGCCATCGGCCGCGCGAAGGCCCGCACCGTCGCGGCCGACGCCGTGACCGTGATGAAGTCGCTCGGGCGGGCCCTCGGCGAGTACCCCTACCCCGAGGTGGACGTGGTGCTCACCGGGTTCGGCGAGTTCGGCGGCATGGAGTACCCCACGATCGTGTTCGCCGGCCCGCTCCGCGACACGATCGCGCACGAGCTCGCTCATCAGTGGTTCTACGGGGTCGTGGGCAACGATCAGTACCACGAGCCGTGGCTCGACGAGTCGTTCGCGACCTGGGCTTCGCGGGAGCCGTTCGGGTCCGATCCGGGGTGCCGGGGGGTCGACTGGCCGAGCGCGGACACGGCGCTCACCAACGATATGGCCTACTGGGCAGAGCATCCGAGTCGGTACTGGGTGGTCTACCGCAGCGGTGCCTGCATGTTGGCGAACCTGTCGAAGCGGTTCGGGCATGACCGGTTCCTGCGAATCGTCGGCCGGTACGTCGGACGGCACCATCTGGACGTCGCCCGCACCGGGGACTTCATGGCCGCGATCGAGGCCGCGGCCGACCGGCATCTCGACGGCTTCGACGCCGCGGCCTACTGGCAACGTTGGAGGCTCGTTCCTGCCTGACCCCGGGGATCTGAGGGTCCCACGGGCGAGAGAACACGACTAGGATGGCCGAGTCGCATCCGAACGAAGGGGGAACGGCGTGGCCAGACGTGACGTGGTGGGGCAGCTCTCGCGTGTGCCCCTGTTCTCAGGCTGCTCCCGCAGGGATCTGCAGACGGTCGCTCGCGTCGTGAAGGACATCGACCACGCGTCCGGCACCGTGATCGCCCGCGAGGGCGAGCCGGGGGTCGGCCTCTTCGTGATCGTCGACGGCACCGCCGAGGTCACGATCGGCGGCGCGAAGAAGGCGTCGCTCGGCCCCGGGGACTTCTTCGGCGAGATCGCGCTGCTCGACGGTGGGCCGCGCACCGCCACGGTGACCGCGACCTCCGACATCGAGATGCTGGGTCTCACGGAGTGGGTGTTCAGGGGGTTGATGCAGGAGCACCCGTCCATCGCGGTGAAGACCTTGCAGCAGATGGCGAGCCGGCTGCGCAACGCCACCAAAGCGGCGACCGCCTGACGGCAGATCGCGGGGGACTCCGCGCCTCGTGGCCTTCCTGACACGCCCCGACGGCGCCCGGCTCTACCACGAGGAGCACGGCGATCCGGCCGCCGAGTCCATCGTGTTGCTCGAGGGCATGGGCGGCGACATCCCCGGATGGCGGCGCAACATCCCGCACCTCGCGGTCGAGCTGTACGTCGTCGCCTATGACCTGCGAGGCAACGGGAACTCGAGCGATCCCACCGGTTCGGTGACGATGGCCACGTTCGCGGATGACACGATCGCCCTGCTCGACGAGCTGGGCGTGGACCGAGCGCACGTGTACGGGCAGTCCTTCGGAGGCATGGTGGCGATCGAGCTCGTGCTCGCGCACCCTGGGCGGGTGCGCACCCTCGTGCTCGCCGCCACCCACTGCGGGGGTCAGCACGTCCTCGTCCCGGCCAGAAACACCGTGCCCAAGGGCGAGCCTTGGCGGTCGCTCTACGCGCCCGGCTTCCCCGACGAGCATCCCGAACACGTCGCCGAGGACCTCCGCATCGGAGCCCGGCAGCCGCGACATCCGCAGGGCGGGCGCCGACAATGGGAGGCGATGCAGGCCTTCGACGTTCACGACCGGCTCCCCGCGATCGAGGTGCCCACCCTCGTGCTGCACGGCACCGAGGATCGGATGGTCGCCTCCGAGAACGCGGAGTTGCTCGCCTCTCGCATCCCGGGCGCCGAGCTCGTGCTCCTCCACGGCGCGGGGCACCTGTACCACTCCGAGCGCGCCGAGGAAGCCGACGACGCGGTGCTCGACTTCGTCGGCCGGCATCGCCGATGAGTGGCGACCCGGCGCCAGAGGTGCGCGCGATCGCCGAGCGGCGAGCCGCAGCCCGGGCGGACAAGGACTTCGCGACGGCCGATGCGCTGCGCGACGAACTCGCCGCGGCCGGATGGACCGTCGTCGACGACGTCGAGGGTGGGTGGCACCTCGATCCGATGGTGGACCCCGGTCCGCCGCGCGCCCTCCGGGCGGCAGACGTGCCGTCGTTGCTCGACGCGCCGTCGACCGACGACGCGAGCGTGCACTGGGTCGTCGAGGGCTGGCCCGACGATATCGCGCGATCGATCACGTCGTTCCGGGAGCACCAGGGGCGACGTCGCGTGCGCTACGTGGTCGCCGACGTGACCGGCACCGACCCGTCGGCGTTCGGCGACGACGTGGATGTGATCCCGCTGAAGGCGGGCACGGGTTGGGGGGCGGCGATGAACGCCGGATTGCGTCGAGCGACCGGCCGCATCGTGCTGGCTGTCGATGGATCGATCGAGGCCGCTGGTGACGTGCTCGATCCGCTCGAGCGTGCGCTCACCGACCCCGCGGTCGGCATCGTCGGGCCGTTCGGCATCGTCACGCACGACCTGCGCGCGTTCGAGCCGTCGACAGGGCCGGGGCCCTGCGACGCGATCGAGGGGTACTGCATGGCGATGCGCCGCGAGGTGTTGGCCGACGTCGGGGGCTTCGACGAGCGGTTCCGCTGGTACCGAACCGCGGACGTCGAGCTGTCGTTCCGGGTCAAGGACCGGGGGCTGCGCACGGACGTCGTGCCGATCCCGGTCGTCAAGCACGAGCACCGCGCGTGGTTCGAGACCGACCCGGCAGAGCGCGCGAAGTGGTCGAAGCGGAACTTCTACCGCTTCCTGGATCGATGGCGGGGGCGGTGGGATCTCGTGCTGGACCCTCGTCCGCCTGACCGCAACTGACCGACGATCAGTCGACCGTCGGCATCGGCGGCGCCGGCGGCATCGAGATCTGCGGCGTGCGCTGCCGCTCCCGCTCGCGATCTTCCCTGGCGACGGCCGCCGCGGCCGCCGCGGACTCGCGTTGCTTGGTCTCCTCGTGCTGCCGCAGCTGCTCAGCGTCGGGGATGGGCTTCGTCCCGCCCGTGTAAGCCTCGAGGTCCTCGCCGTCGATCGTCTCGGTCACGAGCAGCAGGGCCGAGAGGCGGTCGAGCATGTCGCGATGGGCGTCGAGGATGCGCTCGGCCTGGTCATGGGCCTCGCTCAGCAGCCGCGAGACCTCCTCGTCGATCTTCTCGGCCGTGCCACTGGAGATGCGGGGTCCGCCTCCGAAGAACGCGTTCGGATCCTCCTGGCCGAGCGAGAGCGGGCCCACCTTGTCGCTCATGCCGTACTGGGACACCATCGCGCGCGCGATCTGCGTCGCCTTCTCGAGGTCGTTCTGGGCACCTGTCGAGACCTCGCCGTACACGATCTCCTCGGCGACGCGACCGCCCATCGCGTAGGCGAGCGTGTCCTTCAGCTCCGGCTCCGTCGCGAGGAACCGGTCCTCGATCGGACGGGTCATCGTGAGACCGAGCGCCGCGGTGCCGCGCGGGATGATCGTGATGCGGTGCACGGGATCGAGGTTCTCGGAGTAGTGCGCGACGAGCGCGTGGCCCATCTCGTGGGATGCCACCCGCGACTTCTCCTTCTCGCTCATCACGCGCGACTTGCGCTCCAAGCCCATCGATGCTCGGTCGATCGCCTCTTCGAGCTCGTCCATCGTCACGGAGTTCTTCTCACGGCGAGCGGCGAGCAGGGCAGCCTCGTTCACGACGTTCTCGAGGTCGGCACCCGTGAAGCCCGGCGTCCGCGCCGCGATCGTGCGCAGCTCGACGGTGGGGGAGAGCGCCACCCCGCGGGCGTGCACGCGCAGGATCTCCTCGCGCCCCCTCAGGTCGGGCCGGTCGACCACGACCTGCCGGTCGAACCGGCCCGGTCGCACGAGCGCGGGGTCGAGCACGTCGGGGCGGTTCGTCGCAGCCATGATGATGACGCCCTTCGAGGCGTCGAAGCCATCCATCTCGACGAGCAGCTGGTTCAGGGTCTGCTCACGCTCGTCGTGCGCGCCGAGCCCGGCACCGCTCACGCCCCCGCGACCCTTGCCGATCGTGTCGATCTCGTCGAGGAAGACCAGCGCCGGGGCCTTCTCCTTGGCCTGCTGGAACAACTCACGCACACGCGCGGCACCCAGGCCCACGAACATCTCGACGAACTCCGACCCGCTCATGAAGAAGAACGGCACGTTGGCCTCACCGGCGACCGCGCGCGCCAACAGCGTCTTGCCGCACCCGGGGGGCCCCAGCAGCAGCACGCCCTTGGGGATGCGCCCACCCAGCCGCTGGTACTTCTTCGGGTTCGAGAGGAACTCGACGATCTCGCGCAGCTCGTCCTTGGCCTCGTCGACGCCGGCGACGTCGGCGAACGTCGTCTTCATCTCCTTGCGGTCGTAGATCTTGACCTTGTTCTTGCCCATGTTCAGGGCGCCCGACGCACCCGCTCCCATGCGCCGGAACACGAACCAGTAGATGCCGATCATGATCAGCGCGAAGGGGAGGATGTTCACGAGCAGCGACAGGAACACGCTCGGCTGCTCGAACTCGAAGTTGATGTCGTTCTCCTGCAGGAACGTCGCGAGATCCTGCGTCTGGAAGTTGGGCGCCAGCGTCGTCGTGAAGTCCTGGGAGCCCTCGTCGGTCGTGAGGGCGCCCGTGATCGCAGAGTCGGAGATCTTGACCGTCGTCTCCGGATCGATCCGGTCTTCCTCGACGGCGGTGATGAATTCGTTGTATGTGATCGACCGGCGCTGAGTGTTCGAGAGCACGTTGTTGAACACCAGCAGGGCCACCAGCAGGATCGGCACCACCAACCACGGCGCGAACCTGGGCCGCGGCGTGCCGCCACCACCGGCGTTGTCGCCGCCGCCGCGGCGTGAGAACGGTGAACGGTCGTCGTTGTCGGGCATCGTGCTTCCTATCCTCCCATCGTCGTCGAGATATGCCAGGCCCTCCGCGACGAGATGGGCGGCGCCACGGTTCCTCCACACCCATCGGCAGGGTCGGCTCAGGTCTGGATGCGCGATACTGACCGCCCATGGCCCAGACCGCCGCCGCCGAAGATCCGGCCCTTCGCGAACGCTTCGAGCGCGACGTGCTCCCGCTGCTGCCCAGCCTGTACGCGGCCGCGCTGCGCATGACGCGGAACCCCGCCGACGCCGAGGACGTGGTACAGGACACCTACCTGCGCGCCTACCGAGGGTTCGCCTCCTTCCAGGAAGGCACGAACCTCAAGGCGTGGCTCTACCGCATCCTCACGAACAGCTACATCAACACGTACCGCAAGAAGCAGCGCGAACCCCAGACCGTCGAGGGGCCCGACGACATCGACGAGTGGTATCTCTACGACCGTCTGGGCGGGCGCAACGTGGAGCTGTCGGCCGAGACCGAGGTGCTCGATCGCATGCCCGACCAAGCGGTGAAGGACGCGCTCGAGTCCCTGCCCGAGAACTTCCGCTTGCCCGTGTTGCTGGCCGACGTCGAAGGGTTCAGCTACAAGGAGATCGCCGAGATCATGGACACCCCGATCGGCACCGTGATGTCCCGTCTGCACCGGGGAAGGAAAGCACTCCAGAAGGCGTTGTGGGACACGGCGAAGGAACGAGGACTGGTCGACGATGACGACGCCTGACTGCGGGCCCAACTGCATGGAGACGCTCCGAGAGATCGAGTCGTTCCTCGACGGGGAGCTCGACGCCACGGTCGAGCAGCAGATTCAGGTCCACCTGTCCGACTGCAACCCCTGCATGCAGCGCGCGGAGTTCCGTCGCCACGTGAAGGTCATGATCCGTGCCAAGTGCACGGGCGACGCTGTTCCCTCGGCGCTCGAGCATCGCATCAGGTCCCTGCTCGACGAGCCGCCTGTGGTGCAGTAGACAAGGACCATGCAGGAGCTCGGCACGGTCCTCGGGGTGTGGGCGCACCCGGACGACGACATCTACCTGTCGTCGGGTCTCATGGCCGTCGCGGCGGCGGCGGGGAACCGCGTGGTCGACGTGACCGCGACCCGCGGCGAGGGCGGGTCGATGGACGAGGATCGCTGGCCCTCCGAGCGCATGGCCGAGGTGCGGACGGTTGAGATGCGCCGCAGCCTCGACGTGCTCGGCGTCGAGGAGCACCGGTTCCTCGAGGGCCCGATCGACGTCGACATGCAGACCCCGCTGGACCCAGCGGGCGCCCGGCAGGTGGTCGAGATCATGCGTGAGGTGCAGCCCGACACGGTGCTGACGTTCGGACCCGACGGCATGACCGGCCACGAGGGACACAAGAGCGTCTCGTCGTGGGTCGATGCGGCGTTCGCGGACGCCGCGAAGCCCGGGGCTCGCCTCTTCCATGCGACGGCCACGCCCGAGTGGGCGCAGACGTGGCTGCCGAGGCTCGAGCCGTTCAACATCTTCCTGCCCGGCACCCCTCAGCTCGTGCCGCGCGAGGCGTTGGGGATCGACTTCACCCTGCCCGAGGACGTGCTCGATCTGAAGTGGGAAGCGATCCAGGCGCACGAGAGCCAGGTCGAGGGCCTCGTGCAGGTCTTCGGCGACCACATGCGTGAGTGGATGGCGGTGGAGTACTTCCGGCTGGCCGCCGAGAAGGACGCGTGATGGCCGAGCGTCCCGAGCCGGTCCGCGACCTCGACTGGGAGCCACAGCGGGCCCGGGCGTTCGTCGACGCGGTCGCCGACATCTACGAGGATCTGCTCTCGCGGCTCCCGCACCTGCCGGTGATCGTGGACGAGGGGCTCGACCAGGTGCGGGCGGGGGTCGTGGTCGATGTTCCCGATGAGCCGACGGCCGAGGCAGAGCTCGTCGACTACCTGCGGCGCATGACGTTCGAGCATTCGGCATTCCTCGGCCACCCTCGTTTCTACGCCTATGTCTCGGGCGCGGGCACCGTTCCGGGAGCGGCGGCGGAACTGCTTGCCGCGGGGATCAACATGAACGCCGGCGGCTGGCGCCTCGCGCCGTCGGCCGTCGAGATCGAGATGGCCCTCACCCGGTGGTTCGCCCAACGGATGTTCGGCATGCCAGATGGTTCCGCTGGCGCGCTCACGTCGGGAGGGGCGATGGCGAACCTGATCGCGCTGAAGGTCGCACGGGACTCCCGCGCAGGCTGGGACATCAGGGCCGAGGGCGTGGCTGCTGGTCCGCCGCTCGGCTTCTACCTCTCCAAGGAGACGCACGTAGTGTCGGATCGGGCTGCCGACATGCTGGGCGTCGGGGCGGACAACGTGCGGCACGTGCCGGTCGACGACGCTTACCGCATGCAGGTCGACGTCCTGCGGGACATGGTGGGTCGCGACCGTGCGGCGGGGGTGCGGCCGATCGCGGTCGTCGCCAACGCGGGCACGGTCTCGACGGGCGCGGTCGACGATCTCACGGCGGTCGCCGACGTCTGCCGCGACGAGGCGGTCTGGATGCACGTCGACGCCGCATACGGCGGACCCGCCATGCTTGCCGACGACCTGCGGCCGCTCCTCGAAGGCATCGAGCGCGCGGACTCGATCGCCTTCGACCCCCACAAGTGGCTATACACCCCGCACTCGGGGGGATGCGTGCTCGTGCGGGACCTCGAGCTGATGCGCCGTTCCTTCGACCTCGAGTACGTCTCCTACATCGTGAAGGACGAGGAACACACCGATTGGGGCGTCGACCTCGGCCGACACTCGCCCAACTTCAGTAGGGGCTTCTGGTCCCTCAAGGTCTGGATCTCGCTCCTCGCACACGGTCGCGACGCGTACGCTCGGCGCATCTCGCACGACGCCGCGTTGGCGCGCTACCTGGGGGCCCTCGTCGAGGAACGCGACGACTTCGAGCTGATGACCCCGGTGGTTCTGTCGATCACCTGCTTCCGCTACGTGCCCCCGGGCCTGCCGCCGCAAGGGTTCGAGGGTCGCGAGGAGTACCTCGACGACCTGAACGAGCGGATCATGACCGACATCCAGCTCGGGGGGCGCGTCTACTGTTCGAACGCCGTGCTGCGTGACCGCTTCTGCCTGCGGTCCTGCATCGTGAACTACCGGACCGAGGCCGAGGACGTCGAGGCGCTGGTCGAAATCGCTGCCGAGACTGGCGCGAGGCTCGACGCCGAGCTCCGGCCCGCGACGCTCAGTGCGGAGGCGCTGGCGTGAGCTCCTGGGCCTTGCTCGGGTCGGGCGAGTTCGAGCCGTGGTCAGAGGTCGCGGACCGTTGGCTCCTCGAGCGGGTGACGGGCGACGGTCGCGTCGTGATCGCGCCCACGGCCTCGTCCCGCGAGGGCGACGCCGTGTTCGAGGAGTGGGGGCGCAAGGGATTGGAGCACTTCGCCTCGATCGACGTCGAGGCAGAGGTGCTGCCGGTGCGCACCCGCGATGACGCCGGGCGCGACGAGCTCGCGGCGCGGCTCGAGGAGGCGTCGGTCGTCTACTTCTCGGGAGGCAACCCGGCCCACCTCTCCCACGTGCTGCGCGACACCGCGGTGTGCGCCGCGCTCCTACGCGGTATCGCCCGGGGCATGGGGTACGCCGGATGCAGCGCCGGGGTCGCCTGTCTGACCGAGACGACGTTCGACAGCGACAGTGACGACTTCGGCGCGATCTTCAAGCCGGGCCTCGGCATCGTGCGCGAGACCCTCTTCGGGCCGCATTGGGACATGATCGATACATGGGTGCCGGGCGCGTCCGAGTTCATCGTCTCGTCGGTCGCCGACGGGCACGCGTTCGTCGGCATCGATGAGCAGACGGCGATGCTCGGCGACGGTGAGCGTTGGCAGGTGCGCGGACGCGGCTGCGTGCACGTCCGACGCGACGGCGAGTTCGCGCGCTACGGCGACGGTGATCGCTTCGACCTGCCACTCCCGATCGATGGGCGAGGCACCGGCACCCCGCAGGTGTAGGGAGGTGGCGCCGTGAGCCACGTGTGCTGGCCCGAGCACCGGGCGATCCCGATGGAGCCCATCGCCCGCAGGAGTTCGTGCCCCGCGAGGACTGCGTGACGCCGGTGCCGGCCTGGAAGACGGGGGAGTAGTGGCCGACGTGCTGCCCGAGGCCGATCCGGCGCGCGACCCGGACCGGCCGGTCGCCTGATCGGGATCGCGGAGCCGGTGGCCCTGGGCGCCTCCGGCCGCAACTCGTAGGGTGACGGGTCGATGACCGCCCGCCCGCAGCTCACGCGCACGTCACCGATCGAGGATCGGGCCCCGGTGTTGATCCGACGCCTCTCGAAGGCCTATCCCGACGCGCACGTCGCGCTCAACTTCTCGAAACCGCTCGAGTGCCTCGTCGCGACGATCCTGTCGGCCCAGTGCACCGACGAGAAGGTGAACGAGGTCACCGCGACACTCTTCCGCAAGTACGGCAGCGCCGCCGACTACCTGGCCGTGCCCGAGGACGAGCTCAAGGCCGACATCAGGCCGACAGGTTTCTTCAACCAGAAGGCCGCGTCGCTTCGAGCAGCGTGCGAGCGCATCGTCACGGTCTACGGCGGCGAGGTGCCCGACACGATGGAGGATCTGACCACCCTGCGTGGCGTAGCGCGCAAGACCGCGAACATCGTGCTCGGGAACTCGTTCGGGAAGGTCGAAGGCATCGCCGTCGACACCCACGTGCGGCGGCTGGCGAACCGGCTCGGGTTCAGCGAGCACTCCGATGCCGACAAGATCGAGCAGGACCTGATGCGCTTGATCCCTCGCAAGCGTTGGTTCGGGTTCAGCTACGTTCTGATCGACCACGGCCGCGCGATCTGTCAGGCCAAGAGGCCTCTGTGCGGTGACTGCCCCGTGGAGGATCTGTGCCCGTCCAGCAGGGTGTGACCGGGGTTCACCCCACCCCGACGAGCTCGTCATCGGGACGGGCAGGCTCCACCAGGGCCGCCGCGGCGGCCGCCCGCCGTCGTGCTCGCCTGATCTCCCGTCGATCCTCCTCGCCGAGGCCGCCCCAGACCCCGGCGTCCTGGCAGGTGTCGAGCGCCCACGCGAGGCACGCCGTTCGCACCAGGCACCCCTCGCACACCTCGATCGCTCGGGCCGTCTGTTCGATCGATCGACCCGTGGTGCCGATCGGGAAGAAGAGCTCGGGATCCTCGCCGATACAGCCCGCCTGCCCGATCCACCAGGTCTCGCGCGGGTCGTGCTTGAACTTCGGTTCAATCATCGAACCACCTTCTCACGGGCCTGGACGACGGTTCCCCTGCGTGGCGCGGAGCCTATTATCTGAACGACGGTTCAGTCAAGGAACGACGTGATGGTCTTCCGACGCAAGCGACTGCCGGCCGAGCTGGAGCCCTCGCTCGAGGCGTTCGAGCGCGTGCTGGGCGAGGTCGAGCCGGCAAAGCAGGCGCTCACCGAGGTGATGCCGACCACCCGCCTGCCGGGGCGTCCGCTTCCCGACGCCCTCGCGGAGTTCGAGGAACGCCTCGGCCGCGCGCGCGGGGCCATGGCGGCGTGGCGTCGTCCCGAGATGGAGCAGGAGTGGGATGCGTGCCTCGCCGGCATTGACGAAGCCCTCGAGCGTGCCCGGCGGCTGCGTGAGAGTGCCCCCGACCTCGGCGGGTTCGAGGGGCTGATCTGGGCGGTGGAGAACCTGCTCGACCCGCTGGAACCGTTCCAGGCGGCTGCCGAGCGCTTCCGGTCGCTGCGGGTGGCGGTGCGATGACCGCGCGGCGTCCCGTGGGCGAGCCCGTGGACGGCGGTCCCGCGGTACGCCCGGTCGCCGGCGCGATCGACGGCCGGTTCATCCGGCTGGAGCCCCTGGACCCCGAGGCGCACGCGCCGGGCCTCTACCAGCGATCGCACGCGACGGCCGAGGACGAGGAGATCTGGACGTACATGACCTACGGGCCGTTCGACGGGCTCGAGGAGATGCGCGCCTGGCTCGTCGCCGGCGCCGTATCGACGGACCCGTTGTTCTTCACGGTGGTGGATCGAGACGCGGCCGAGCCGATCGGGGTCGTCAGCCTCATGAGCATCGATCCGGCGATGCGCCGGCTCGAGCTGGGGAACATCTGGTACGTGCGATCGGCGCAGCGGGGCCGTGCCAACACCGAGGCGGCCTACCTGCTGCTCCGCGAGGCGTTCGACACGTGGGGGTACCGGCGCGCCGAGTGGAAGTGCGACGCGTTGAACGCTCGCTCGCGGGTGGCGGCTGAGCGGCTCGGGTTCACGTTCGAGGGTGTCTTCCGCTCGCACATGATCGTGAAGGGCCGCAACCGGGACACCGCATGGTTCTCGATGCTGGCCGAGGAGTGGCCGGTCCGACGGGCCGCGATGGAACGCTGGCTCGAGGCGGAGCCGGGCACGGTCTCGCTCCGCGAGCTCATGCCCGCGTCCCGAGCCGGCTGACCGCACGCGCGCTTCCGTATCGTGGGGCGGTGACCGTCGTCAGCCTCGTGAACGTCGAGAAGTCCTACGGCTCCTGGCCCGTGCTGCAGGGGGCCGACCTCGAGGTACCCGACGGGGCCCGCATCGGCGTCGTGGGTCCGAACGGCGCGGGGAAGTCGACGCTCCTGCGCATCCTGCAGGGTGTCGAAGCGCCCTCGGGTGGCGAGGTGGTGCGGCGCAAGGATCTGGTGATCGCCTATCTGGAGCAGCATGTGGACGGCGACGATCGCACGCCGGAACAGACGGTGCTGGCCGCGCGGCCCGACATCGCCGCCCTCGACGCTGAGATGCGAACCGTGGAGGCGGAGCTCGGCCGGCCTGAGGTGGTGGCCGACCTCGCCCGCATGGATCGGGTGCTCACGCACCAGCAGGATCTGCTGGATCGGTGGGTCGCCTCGGGCGGAGCCGGCCTCGCCGGCGAGGCACGCGCGACGCTCGTCTCGCTCGGCCTCGACGGCGATGACCTGGCGCTGCCGACCTCAGCGCTCTCCGGGGGGCAGCGCAAGCTCGTCGCGCTCGCTGCCTGCCTGATCCGCCAGCCCGACCTGCTCCTGCTCGACGAGCCCGAGACCCACCTCGACGCCGATCGCCGCGCTCGCCTCGAGTCGATCGTCGCCGAGTTCCCAGGCGCCGTGGTGACGGTGTCGCACGACCGGTACCTGCTCGACGAGACCGTCTCGCGCATCGCCGAGCTCGACGGCGGCCGCATCACGATGTGGCCGGGGAACTACTCGGCGTACGCGGTCGCGAAGGAGATCGCGCTCAGACGACAGCAGCAGCTCTACGTGACCCAGCAGAAGGAGATCGAACGACTCGAGGAGGCGGTGAAGCGGTTCGAGCACTGGGCCCGCATCGTCGTCAACAAGCGTCACATCACCCAGGCACGAAACAAGCAGCGCCAGATCGACCGAATGGACAAGATCGACAAGCCTGTCTTCGAGCGTCGCAGGATCGCGCTCGAGATGCGGGCGGCAGAGCGTGGCGGCGCCAAGGTCGTCGAGCTCCATGACGTCACCGTCGCCTTCGACGGCGACCCCGTGCTGCTCGGGTGCGACGTCCAGATCCACCGGGGCGAGCGCATCGGCATGATCGGCGCGAACGGCGCGGGGAAGTCCGTCCTCGGCACCGTGCTCGCCGGACTGCGCGAACCCGACGAAGGGCGTCGCTGGGTGGGGCCGTCCGTGCGGATCGGCTATCTGGCGCAGGGTCATGAGACGGAGCCGCCCGACCGCACGCCGATCGAGTTCGTCCGCGACGTGAAGCCGATGTACGAGGAAGACGCGGTCGCCCTGCTGGGAAGGTTCCTGTTCCGCTACGACCAGATGCGTCAGCCGGTGGGCACGCTCTCCGGAGGCGAACGGACCCGCCTGCAGCTCTGCCTGCTGATGCTCTCGGGCGCGAACTGCCTGCTGCTCGACGAGCCGACGAACCACCTCGACATCGACTCGATGGAGGTCCTCGAGTCCGCGCTCGAGTCCTATGACGGCACGGTGATCGTGATCAGCCACGACCGGTACCTTCTCGACCGCATCCCGGATCGCATCGTGGAGGTCCGCGACGGCCAGGCGTTCTCGTCGCCGGGCGGGTACGACGACTGGCTCGAAGCCCGGGGCCGGATCCCGGCGTGAGCGCGGACGCGCTCGCGGCGATCCAGCACGAGGTCGTCGCGTGCCTGGCGTGCCCGCGACTGGTCGAGTGGCGGGAGCGGACCGCGCGAGAGAAGGTCGCGCGGTTCGCTGACGAGACCTATTGGGGACGACCGGTGCCCGGGTTCGGCGATCCCCGTGCCGGCGTGCTCGTGCTGGGGCTCGCTCCGGCCGCCCACGGCGGCAATCGAACGGGCCGGATCTTCACGGGGGACCGCTCCGGCGACTTCCTGTTCGGATCGATGTTCCGGGCGGGACTCGCGAACCAGCCGGCGAGCGTCGCGATCGACGACGGCCTGCGGTTGCGAGGCGCGTACGTGACGGCGGTCGTCCGCTGTGCCCCGCCGGCGAACCGGCCCACGCCGCAGGAGCGCGACCGGTGCCTCCCGTACCTCGTGCGCGAGATCGACGCGCTGGATCGGCTCCGCGTCGTGGTCGCGCTCGGCTCGTTCGGCTGGGACGGCGCGCTGCGCGCGTTCGCGGCGCTCGGTCACCCGATCAGGCCGAAGCCTCGGTTCGGTCACGGCGCCGAGGTCGCGGTCGGCCCCTACACGCTGCTCGGATGCTTCCACCCGTCGCAGCAGAACACCTTCACCGGGAAGCTCACGGTGCCGATGATGGATACGGTGATGGCGCGCGCCGCGTCGCTGGCCGGGACCGCTCCATAGGCGGCCAGGAACGTCGCAGCGGGCGCCCCGAGCTGGAGGCGCCACCGTGTCCCGTGCCCTTCGAACCCTGGCCCGGTCGTTGGTGGCGATCGCCATCCCGACCGTCGCCTCGTTGACCGTCGCCTCGCCGCGAGCCGTCGCCGGCGGTTCCTGCCTGGACCGATTCGTCGGAACGCCGGGGGACGACCGGATGGTGGGGACCCCCAAGGGCGAGTCGATCTGCGGGATGGGCGGCAACGACGTCATCCTGGGCAAGGGGGGAAACGACGTGCTCTACGGCGGCGACGGAGCCGATGAGTTGAATGGCGGCGGCGGCAACGACGTCATCTACGGCGGGCCGGACGACGATCGCATGTTCGGCGCTGCCGTGCACGACATCATCAAGGGCGAAGGGGGCGCGGACTACGGGGTCGGCGGCGTGGGCAACGACTACGTCTACGGGGGACCCGATCCCGACCTCCTGCTGTACGGCCAGAGCGGGCGTGACTACGTGAGCGGCGAAGGCGGCGCCGACCGGTGCCTCGCGGTGATCGACGGTGACGGCGAGGACACCGTGAAGGGTGGCCAGGGGTACGACACGTTCGCCGCCGACCCGGGCGACACGATGAGCTCGGTCGAGCGGCGCCGCAACGGCTGCGCCGACGGCTAGCCCCGGGCCGGGAATAGTCGTCGCACCCGCGACGTATCCTCGAACACATGGGTCGCCACCGAGGATTCTTCGCCGTGAGCCCCGTCGAGGAGGACCAACGCCCGGTCGACCGGGCGACGGTGCGGCGGGTGATCGACACCTTCAAGCCGTACAAGCGCACGACCGCGCTGGTGGCGATCGCGATCGTGCTCACGTCGGGCCTGGGTGTGATCAACCCCCTGCTGATCGCCGAGATCTTTAACAACGCGCTCTTCGGCGAGCAGGGGTCCTGCGCCGGCGAGTCCTGCCCCAACCTTCCCCTGCTGTACTCGCTCGTGGCCTTGATGATCGCCGTGCCGATCGTCACGAGCTTGATCGGCATCGCGCAGACCTACTGGGCGAACCAGGTCGGACTCAAGGTGATGCAGGACCTGCGCAACGCCTTGTACGCGCACCTGCAACACATGCCCCTGCGGTTCTTCACCGCGACCCGCACCGGCGAGATCCAGTCTCGGCTCTCGAACGACGTCGGCGGCGTGCAGTCGGTGGTCACCGATACCGCGTCGAACGTGCTCGCCAACGTCGTGACGATCATCAGCACGCTGATCGCGATGCTCGTGCTCTCGGTGCCGCTCACGGTCCTGTCGTTGGCGTTGATGCCCCTCTTCCTCTGGCTCACGGTGAAGGTGGGCCGGGCCCGTCGCGAGGTGGCGACCAGCACCCAGAAGACGCTGGCCGACCTCACCGCGATCACCGAGGAGACGCTCTCGGTGAGCGGCATCCTGCTGTCGAAGTCGTTCGGGCGACAGCGGCACGAGATCGGACGCTTCCGCGAGGAGAACGAGCGACTCACGGGGTTCCAGATCCGACAGACGATGATCGGCCGGTCGTTCTTCGCCGTCGTGGGCACGTTCTTCTCGATCACGCCCGCGCTCGTGTACCTGGTGGCGGGGTGGCAGCTCTCGACCGATCCGACCGCGATCGATGCGGGCACGATCGTCGCGTTCACGACCCTGCAGTCCCGGCTGTTCTTCCCGATCGGCTCGATGCTGCAGGTCTCGACCGAGGTCCACTCCTCGCTCGCGCTCTTCGACCGCATCTTCGAGTACCTCGACCTCCGCCACGACATCCAGGACGCCCCGAACGCCGTGACCCTCGACCCGACCGAGGTCCGTGGAGCCGTTGAGCTGCGCGACGTCAGGTTCCGATACGACGAGCCGCGGGAGCGTGCGACGCCGACGTCGCCGACCGACCTCGAGGCCGCGAACGAGTCCCCGAGGGAGTGGACGCTCGACGATGTGTCGATGCGCATCGAGCCGGGGCAGCTCGCGGCGCTCGTCGGCCCGAGCGGCGCCGGCAAGACGACGATCACCTACCTCGTGCCTCGCCTGTACGACGTGCAGGAGGGCTCGATCACGATCGACGGGCGGGACGTTCGGGGCGTCACGCTCGAGTCGCTCGGCGACAACATCGGGGTGGTGACGCAGGAGACCTACCTGTTCCACACGACGATCCGGCGCAACCTCGAGTACGGGCGGCCCGACGCGACGCAGGAGGAGCTGGAGGCGGCCGCACGGGCGGCCTACATCCACGACCGGATCGTGGAGCTCCCCGAGGGCTACGACACGATCGTCGGCGAGCGCGGTTACAAGCTCTCCGGCGGCGAGAAGCAGCGGCTCGCGATCGCGCGCGTGATCCTGAAGGACCCGCGCATCCTGATCCTCGACGAGGCGACGTCGTCGCTCGACTCGACGAGCGAGCGGCTCGTGCAGGCGGCGCTGGAACCCTTGATGCAGGGCCGGACGACGCTCGCGATCGCCCACCGGCTGTCCACGATCCTCAAGGCCGACGTGATCTTCGTGCTCGATCGCGGCCGGGTCGTCGAACACGGTACCCACGACGAGCTGCTGGAGCGGGGCGGCCTCTACGCCCAGCTCTACGAGCAGCAGTTCCGGGGCGGCCTCGTGCAGGCGGAGTGCGAGGATGGCGTGATCCTCGCGAGCGGCGAGGTCGTCCGACCCGGCGCCTAGTCGATCGGGCGACGGTACGTCAGCAGCACGAACCCGTCGGGGAACACCCGATCGTCGAGGCGTTCGAACCCGAGTGCCTCGTACATGCGCTGGGCGTCACCCATGCGCTCGGTCGTGTGCAGCGTCATGAACGTCTTGCCCTCGTGCCGGGCCCGCTCGAAGCACGCCGACATCAGCGCCCTGGCGACCCCGCGGCGGCGGACGTCCGGGTGCACGCCCAGCATCCGGATGTGGCACTCCTCGGGGTGCAGGGTCGGGTCGTCCTCGACGCGATCGAACAGCTCCAGGGTCGCGCTGCCGACGATCTGCTCGCCGTCGAGGGCGACGAAGATGGTGGTGCGCTCAGCCCTTCCTTCGACGTCGGCGATCGCGCCGAGATACTCGTGCCAGTCGTCGTCACCGTCGACGACGAACTGGCGGTACGCCTCGGCCGTGACGCGGCCGGTCTCCGCGTATTCGTGCGGAGCGGCCTCCCGCACGGTCACGGGTGACTCCCCACCGCTCATCCGACGACGCTGATCCCGAGGGCGAGACCGATCAGATAGGTCACGACCGCGGCGGCCCCGCCGATCGCGAGCATGCGCAGCCCGGAGAGCAGCGGCGAGCGCCCCGTGACCCTCGCGGTCACCGCGCCCACCCCGAGCAGCGCGATGCCGGTGACCACGGCCGATACGAGCACACCTGCGGAGCCCGACGTCACGAGGAACGGAACCAGCGGTACCAAGGCCCCGAGCGAGAACGTGACGAAGGAGGATGCCGCCGCTCCCCACGGGGAACCGAGTCCCTCGTCGGGATCGATGCCGAGCTCCTCCCGAGCGTGCGCGTCGAGAGCGGTGGCGGGGTCCCTCGACAGCTCGGTGGCCAACGCGGCGGCAAGCTCCGTCGGGACGCCCTTCGCTCGGTAGATGTCGGCGAGCTCTGCCTGCTCGCCGTCGGGGTCGCTCCCCAGCTCGTGCGCCTCCAGGTGCAGCATGCGTTCGAGCACCTCGCGCTGCACCCGCATCGACACGTACTCGCCGGCTCCCATCGAGAATGCGCCCGCGAGCAGCCCGGCGATGCCTGCCAGCACGATCACGCTGCCGGTCTCCCCGGCGCCCGCGAACCCCATGATCAGCGCGGCGTTGGAGACCAACCCGTCGTTCACGCCGAAGATCGCCGCGCGCAGGGTGCCGGTCTTCCCCGCCCCGGGCCGCTGCTCATCGTCGACCGGTCCCGAGTGCGGGAGCAACGGCTCGCTGCGGCTGCGCATGCGGCGGCGTGTCGCCAGCAGCTCGGGGAGCATGCTCTTGGTTCGCGCGTCCTCCGGTGGCAGCAGCTCGCTCACGTGGACGAGCATAATCGGGGGTGGCCCGAGCTCCCGACCTCACCTCGATGCTGTTGGCGGCCCATCGTGCGTTGGCGACGGCACTCACGAGCTCGATGGCCGAGCGCGGGTACGACGACGTGCGGCCCGGGCACGTGGTCGTCCTCTTGCACGTCGACCGGCGGAAGGGCACCAGGCTGGGCGAGCTGGCCGGCCTCGCGGGCATCGCGAAGCAGTCGATGATGCAGGTGGTCGACGACCTCGAGGCCCGGGGATACGTGCGCAGGGTTCCCGATCCCGACGATGCTCGTGCGAAGCTCGTCACGCTGACCACCGAGGGACGACGATGCGCGACCGAGTTCCGACGTGCGATGCAGGTGCTGGAGACCCGCACCCGTCGGCGGCTCGGAGACCAGACCGACGAGGCACTCCGATCGGCCCTCGGGGTGCTCGCCGACGAGGACTAGCGCCGCGGGAGCCCGGCCCGGTCGGCACGGAACGCCGATCGGTCGAACGCCGTCTCCTCGCCGGTCGCGAGGTCGGCCAGGGCGCGCCCGAACAACGGCACGAACTTGAAGCCGTGTCCGCTGCACGGCGAGGCGATCACGATGGGCCCCACCCGGTCGAGCACGAAGTCTTCGTCGGGGGTGATCGTGTACAGGCACGTGTCGGTGCGACCGGTCGCGCGGGCGCTGGGCAGGTGGCCCGCGACGTACTCGATCACCCGTTCCACGCGCTCGGGGTCGGCATCGAAGGTGCGGGCGTCGGGATCGGTGGCGGGGCCGGCCATGTGCAGACCGACCTTGAACGATCCGGCATCCCACGGGTCGGGCACGAGGTATGGGGGGTGGCCGGCGTCCTCGAGCCAGTCGATCAGCGTCGGCAACGACGCGTCGCGGTCCTCGAGCTCGAAGTACGTCGACTGCTCGAGGTTCGGGCGCAAGGTGAGCTCGATCCCGGCGCGAGCGAGCAGCGGCCCGGCCCACGCCCCGGCGGCGACGATCGCGACGGGAGCGCTGAGGGTGTCGCCCGTTGAGGTCCTGACCTCCACGGCGTCGTCGTCCGTCGAGATGTCGGTCACGACGGTCTCCGTGCGCACGGTCGCGCCGTTCGCTTCGGCGAGCCGCGCCTGTGCGATCACCGTCGGCGCGGCGTGGAGCACGCCGCCGTCAGGCTGGAAGACCACGTCGGCCTCGGCAGGAAACCGGAGCGACGGCCACCGCTCCTCGGCCGCGGGCCCACGGAGGCGTTCGACCGGCACGCCTGCGTCCTCGAGCAGATCGGCTCGGTGCAGGGCGGCCGGCCCCACGTCGATGCCGCCCGTGACGCGCAGGAGCTGTTCGTCGGCGTCGACCTCGAGCTCGTGCCAGGCCTCGCGGGCCGACACCGCGAGCCGGACGTAGTCGGGGCGGTGGTACGCGTAGCGGAAGATGCGGGTCGGGCCCCCGGAGCTGCCGTTGGCGTGTCCGATCGCGAACCGTTCGAGCACCACCGTGGCGCGGCCGCGGCGAGCCAGCTCACGGGCCGCGGCCGTGCCCATCGCGCCGCCACCGACGACGATCACGTCGAACCGTTCCACGCCGGGAACGGTAGCGCAGGAGCTCCGCGCGAGCCGGGAGGCCCCCGTCGACCGGGCGTCCGGGGGGTAGCATGGCTCGATGCGCGAGCTCCCCGAGACCGAGGGCAAGACCGGACTGCCGAGCCCGACCCGGCAGAAGCCCGAGCGACCTCGCGACCGGCTCGGACGTCCGCTCGACTGGGATGCCGAGAACGAGCTGGTGCTCGAGGACTACGACTCGATGACCCTCGATCAGAACCACGAGCTCGCGCGACGGCACGTGCGCGAGGGGCGGTACTTCCCTGCGCACGAGGCCTGGGAGACGGCGTGGAAACAGGCCCGCGGCACCGACGACGCCGAGTTCTTCAAGGGGCTCTCGCAGATGGGAGCGGGGTACGTGCATCTGCAACGGGGGAACGCGCACGGTGCGAAGACCCTGATGCGTCGCGCCTCCCGCCGTGTGAAGGAGTATCCCGACGGTCATCACGGCATCGCGACCGGCGCGTTGCACGACAAACTCGAGGCCGACGCGGCCGCCGTCGAGCGCGGGGACCTGGTCCCAGGAGAAGACGTGACCTTCGACCCCCCGATCGTCTAGCGGCGCCCTGTGACGACGTGTAGCCTGTGCGACCAGGATGACCCAGGTCGAGACGAGCGAGATCGAGTGGAAGGGCAGGACCGGCCCCTTCTCGCTGCTCGTGCGCCCCGGCGTCTTCAGCCCGACGAGCACGAGCAAGACGCTCGCCGACGCCCTCGAGATCGCGCCCGACGACACGGTGATCGACGTAGGTTGCGGCAGCGGCGTGCTGGCGTTCGTCGCAGCCAGGCTCGGCGCGAAGAGGGTGTACGGCTGCGATCTGTCGGGTCCCGCCGTGGAGATGGCGGCGAAGAACGCCGAGCGCCTGGGCCTGAGCGACGTCTGTGAGTTCCGTCAGGGCGACCTGCTGGAACCGATGCGCGACGTCCATGCGACCGTGCTGATCGGCGACGTCTCGGGCATCCCCGACGACCTCGCCGCCGTCACGGGGTGGTTCCAGGATGTCCCGGCCGGTGGCCCCACCGGCGCCGAGCTCCCGCGCAAGCTGTTGGAGACGATCGGCGACACGCTCGAACCCGGCGGCCGCCTCTACCTGCCGACCGGCACGCTGCAGGACGAGAACGCGATCCTCGCCGCGGCCCGCCGCGTGTTCGGCGACAACATCGAGCCGGTGCTCGAGCGCACGTTCCCGCTTCCCGACCTCGTGGCGAAGGCGACGGCCACCGCGCGCCTCATGAAGGACGGACTGCTGAAGCTGCACCAGCGCGGCAGCCGGCTGCTCTGGGAGCTCCGGGTCTGGCGCTGCGTGCGCGCCTGACGCGGCCAGGCGCTCGATCCGGGCGCCGTTACCCGCGGCTCTCGCGCGCGAGCCCGACGATCGACCACACGAGCAGCACCGCGCCGACGGGCAGCAACAACAGTCCGTACACGAGCGAGGCGCCCGTGACGATCACGCCCAGCACGAGGAACAGGGGCCAGGCCGTCGACATCGGGAACGACCCAAGCGACTCGCCCGCGGACGACGAAGGGTCCGCATCGGGGTCGTCGGCGGCGCGAACGGAGCCCGACGGCCCGTGCCGGATCCACCACACGGCCACGATGGCCGGCATCAGCCCGAGGAACCAGAGGGCGACGGCGCCCACCCATTCCTGCGTCAGGGCGAAGTAGACGGAACCGAGCACGAGCCCGAAGGCCGAGTACACCCACAGGTACCGCAGTGCGATCCTCATGCGGGCGGCTCCGAGGCCGTGGCTGGCGGGCCCGACACGAGCTCGGGGTGCCGCATGTCGAAGGCCGGACGCTCCGAACGGATGCGCGGCAGCGAGGAGAAGTTGTGCTCAGGTGGCGGCGAGGTGGTCGCCCACTCGAGTGAGAATCCGCCCCACGGATCGTCGCCCGCCGGCGTACGCCGCCGCCGTGACGTGAACGCGTCGACCAGGAAGAGCAACACGCCGGCCGACAGCACCAGGGCGCCGAGCGACGAGACCAGGTTGGGTGTATCCCAGCCGAGTCCGGGCGCGTAGTCCACGATGCGGCGCGGCATGCCGCGCAGACCCACCACGAACTGCGGCCAGAACGTGAGGTTGAACCCGACGAGCATCAGGGCGAACACCGCGCGACCGAACCGCTCGGAGAGCATGTAGCCGAAGGCCTTCGGCCACCAGAAGTAGATCGCGGCGAAGATGCCGAAGACCGACCCGCCCATCATCGTGTAGTGGAAGTGGGAGACGAGGAAGTACGAATCGGCGAGCTGGAAGTCGAGCGGGGCGCTCGCGAGCATCACGCCGGTGATGCCCCCGATCAGGAAGTTCAACAAGAAGCCGATCGAGAACAGCATCGGCACACGGAACGAGAGCTTGCCGCCCCACATCGTGCCGATCCAGTTGAAGAATTTCACGCCCGTCGGAACCGCGATCGTGAACGTCATCGCCGAGAAGAACGGATTGTCGACCACCCCGGTCGTGAACATGTGGTGGGCCCAGACCCCGGTCGACAGCGCCCCGATCGCGAGGGTGGCGAGGATGAACCCCGTGTATCCGAACAATGGCTTGCGGCTGAACACGGGGATGGTCTCCGTGATCACCCCGAAGAACGGCAGGATCAGGATGTAGACCTCCGGGTGTCCGAGGAACCAGAACAGGTGCTGGTACACGATCGGATCCCCGCCCCCGAGCGGATCGAAGGCTTGGCCGGCGAGCCGGCGATCGAACAGCAGCAGCACGAAGGCGGCGACCGCCGGAGGGAACGCCACGAGCCCGAGGATCGCCGTGACGACGACGTTCCACGTGAAGACCGGCAGGCGCCACATCGTCATGCCCGGCGCACGCATCAGGAACGTCGTCGTGATCACGTTCACGCCCGACATCACCGTGGAGATGGCTACGAGCGCGAGGCCGAGGATCAACAGATCGGGGCCCACGCCTGGGGAGTACCGCGGACCCGAGAGCGGCGGGTAGAGGTACCAGCCGGTCGCCACACCGCCCGCATCGCTCGCGAACGAGCTGAGCAGCACGAGCAAGCCGCCGCCCGCGAAGAACCAGTAACCCATCGCGTTCAGGCGCGGGAACGCCATGTCCGGCGCCCCGATCTGCAGTGGGACGAGGTAGTTCGCGAGACCCACCCCGAACGGCGCCACGAACAGGAAGATCATGATGATGCCGTGGACCGTGAACAACGTGTTGTACGACTGCGCCCCGACCAGCTGACTGCCGGTATCGGCGAGCTCAGCCCTCATCGCGCCGGCGAGTGCCCCGCCGATCAGGAAGAAGGTGAACGCGGTGACGCAGTACATGATCCCGAGCTTCTTGTGGTCGGTCGTGGTCACCCATGCCACGGGACCGCCGTGCGGGCGTTCGGTCGGGGCCGGAGCCGGCGCGGGGCGTTCCCTCGTGAGGCTCACGCGGCCGCCGCCCCTCGCGCGATCCACGTATCGAACTCACTCTGGTCCACCACGCGAACCGTGAACGTCATGTACGCGTGGTGGATGCCGCAGAACTCCGAGCACACCCCGTGGTAGGTGCCCATCTCGGTCGGCGTCACGTCGAACACGTTCACCCTGCCGGGGATCGCGTCGCGCTTGTACAGGAAGTCGGCCACCCAGAACGCATGGACCACGTCGTTCGACGTCAGTTCGATGCGGGTCGTGCGCCCGAGTGGAAGCAGGATCTCCGGCCCGGGCACCCCCTCGGCGCTCGGCTCACTCACGACCTCGACCCCTTCGTCGGGGAACCCGAACCGCCATCCCCAGGAGAAGGCCTCGGCGCGCAGGACCACGTCGGGGGTGGGCGAGACCGACGATGCTCGGTCTTCGGTGCCGAACGAGAGCGTGAACAGCACGATCACGATGACTACGGGGATCGCCGTGTAGATGATCTCCAGTGGCACGTTCGCGTGGAACTGGAGGCCGAGGTCGGCGTCCGACTCCCGGCGCCGGCGCCGGTATCGGATCAGCGACCAGGCAATCAGTCCGTAGACCAGCACGGCCACGGCGATGCCGGCCCAGAAGAAGATCTGCCACAGGTCGAAGATCTCCTCGCCCTGCTCGGTGCTTCCGCGAGGCATGCCGAACGAGGACGAGCACGACGTCACCGAGGCCATGACCACGGTCACGGCGGCGGCGATCACGGTGACGCGTGAGGCGCGGCCCCTCATGGATCCTCCCGATCGGCCGGCCTCGCGGCGACGGGTTCCCCAGGCCCCGCGCCAGGCCCCGCGCCGTCATGGGACTCGTCGAAGCCGCCGGCAGCGTTGCGCCGGAACTCGACCCTCGCCGGCCTCGCGATCGGGGCGGCGTCGCGCGCGCGCAGGTCCCGGCAGATCCACCATGTGATCGCGAACACCAGCACCGGCACCACGAACAGCAGCACCTTCAGCACGCCGTTCAGCGTGTCCACCTCGACCTGCAGGTACTTCGCGAGCACGTCGTTGGACCCGGCGAGCATGAGGAGCACGAAGAAGGCGATACCCGCCGCGCCGACGCCCGCCCGGACCGGCACCTCGCGGGGGCGCTGCGCGTCGTGATGCATCGCCGTGTCGCGGGTTACCCGGGCCTCGATGAACGGCCAGAGCGCCAGTGCCGTGAAGATGATGCCCGGGACCACGACGGCAGGCAGGAACAGCTCGCCGATCGTGTGCCCGAAGGCGTGGAACTCCCAGTTCGGCCAGAGCCGCAGCAGGCCTTCGAGCCATCCAGCGTAGAAGTCGGGCTGGGCGGGGGAGGGCGCCGAGTACGGCAGGAAGGGGCCGTAGAGCCAGATCGGGTTGATCTGCACGAGCCCGCCGAGCCCGGTCAGCACCGCGAACGTCATGAACGCCAGGCCGACAGATTTCAGCGCGAACTTCGGCCATACGGGCGTGCCGGTGACCGACTCCTCGGGGGTGCCCTGGGGCCGGAACTGGGTGTGGGTCTGGTGCCACACGAGGGCGAGGTGGGCCGAGAGCGCGCCGACGATCAACGCGGGGATCAACAGGATGTGCATTACGAACAGCCGCGGGATCAGCTCAGCCGACGGGAACTCGCCCCCGAAGAACAGGTAGGCGAGCCAGGTGCCGATCACCGGGATCGAGAGCACGGCCGAGTAGATGATGCGCAACCCCGTGCCGGAGAGCAGGTCGTCGGGGAGCGAGTACCCGGTGAACCCGGCGCCGATGCCGAGCACGAGCAGCGTCACCCCGATGATCCAGCTGAGCTCGCGAGGCTTGCGGAAGGCGCCCGTGAAGAAGACGCGCACGAGGTGGGCCGTCATCGCGGCGACGAACACCAGCGCCGACCAGTGGTGCGTCTGACGCATCACGAGCCCCGCCCGCACCTCGAAGGAGATGCGCAACACCGAGTCGTAGGCGAGAGAGACCTCGCGACCCTGCAGCGGCGCGTACGGTCCGCGATAGACCGTCTCGGCTGGAGACGCGACGAAGAACAGGCTGAGGAAGGTACCCGTGAGCAGGAGCAGCGCGAAGCTGTAGAGAGCCAGCTCGCCCAGCATGAAGGACCAATGGTCGGGGAAGACCTTCCGCAGGTTGCGCTTGATGAACGACGTGCCGTCGAGCCGTTCGTCGACCCCGTCGACCAGGCGGCGGACGATCACGCTTCCTCCCAGAAGCTCGGGCCGACCGGGTCGGTGAAGTCGCCGGTCGCCCGCAGCCCCCCGGCTCCGTCGATCTCGATCGGGAGCTGGGGGAGCGGCCTCGGTGCCGGCCCGTACACGGGACGTGCGCTGTCCAACACGTCGAACGTCGACTGGTGGCACGGGCACCGGAGCTCGTGCGTGGCCGCGAGGTAGAGGCCGAGCGGACACCCGGCGTGGGTGCAGATCTTCGAATAGGCCACCAGGCCGTCTGGCGCCCCGGCGCCGCGTTCGGGCGGCAGCTGCAGCTGGTCGGGCGCGACCCGGATCAGCACCGCCTGCGAGTCCGACGAGCCCTCGTGCCCTTCGGGGAAGACGGTGATGAACGAGCCGATCTCGAGGGTCGACGACGTCACGGGTGTGCCGTCGGAAGTGACGAGGCGGGCCCCCGACGTCCACTTCGTCCGGAACAGCGAGTCTCCCGGCGAGCGGCCGAGCGACCGGATCGGGATCAGCGCAGCGAGCCCCAGCGCGCCGGCGGCGCCGACGAGCAGGCGCGACAGGAACCGACGCCGCTTGATCTCGTCGACGCCCGCCTCCACCGTCTCGACGGCCGACTCGCGGTCGGCCTCGGTGGCGGGGGTGGTCTTCTTCCTCGGCTGCGTCTCGTCGCGGATGTGCGGCATCAGGCGTGTGGCCCACACCAGCAGTCCGACGCCCACGCCGCCCAGCGCCAGGGCGAGCAGGACCCCTTCCGCCTGTGGGCCGCTGCCCTGCACGTAGGCGACGAACAGCGCGAGCGCGGCGGCGATCGCGACCGAGAAGGCCGCCGCCGCGATGCGTTCCGGGCGCTTCACCGCTTGGCTCCCGTGAGCCGCAGCACGAGGACCAGGATGCCGAGGCCGACCACGACGGCGACGAGGCCCTCCGCGACCGCCCCGACGCGGCCGAGCTGCAGGCCGCCCTCGTCGCCGTTGTCGCGGAGCCACAGCAGGTAGGCGGCGAGCGAGTCGAGCTCCTGCTGGTCGATCGTCTCGGGTCCGAACCTCGGCATCACTCCCGGGCCCACCCGCACCGCCTCGCCGATCTCGGTGGCGTCGGCAGGGTAGAGCGAGGGGGCGATCTGACCGCCGCCCACGGAATCGCCCGAGGCTCCGGCACCGTGACACCCGGCGCAGTTGTTCAGGAAGACCTCCGCGCCGAGCGCGAGGTCGCCGGCGGACGCGTCAACGGTCGGGATCGGTTCCCCCCCGGGCGCGATCGAAGCGACGTAGGCGATCAATGCGTCGATCTGGTCCGGCGTGAACTTCGGCTCACCTCGCTGCGGCTGATCGTTCGGGTTCGCGAGGGGCATGCGACCGGTCCGCAGCATGAAGTCGACGGACGCCGGACCGACCCCCTGCAGCGACGGGCCGTTGACGGTGCCGGTGGCATCGAGTGCGTGGCACGTGGAGCAGTTCGCCTCGTAGAGCGCCCGGCCCTCGGCCTCGAGATCGGCCTGCGCGTTCGAGGGCGCCGGGCGGAACGACCACGCGATCTGGCCGAGCACGGCGAGCGCGAGGCCGACCCGCAGGACCCGCGAGAGCACTCGAGCTTCGGTCCGCGCGCGTCCCACCATCTCAGCGCACCAGGAACAGGGTCGCGAACAGACCGATCCAAACGATGTCGACGAAGTGCCAGTAGTAGCCGACCGCATGGAGACCGTCGATGTGCTGGCCCCGGTATGCCCCTTGCGAGATACGTCCGAGCACGACGAACATCAGCACGAGGCCGGCGGCCACGTGGAGCCAGTGGAGTCCGGTCATCGCGTAGTACATCGTGCCGTAGGCGTGACTCGAGACCTCGAACGAGAGCCGTGAGTAGTCGAGCACCTGGAGCGAAAGGAACAGCGCTCCCAGCACGAGGGTGATCGCGATCCAGGCCCGGAGACCACCGATGCGCTCCCGGCGCGCGGCGACGAGCCCGAGGTGGAACGTGCCGCTCGAGAGCACCAGCAACGCGGTGGCGACCGCGGCCAGCAGGGTCTCGAGCTCCACCCCCTCGGGTGGCCACGGCGAGGTCTCGGCCCGTAATGCGTAGTAGGCGCCGAACAATCCTCCGAAGAACAGTAGTTCCGATGCGAGGAACAGGATCGTCCCGAACAGGATGGGGGAGGCACCAGCACGGTGTTGCGCGGCGGACGTCGACACCTGGGCCATCTGCGCACAAGTTGTATCGGTCCGGCGGGGGTCGGTCAACGCGGGCCCGGCGACCGGACGAGCGCCCGGTTGTCCCGAGCGTCCAACCGACGACGTCGATCTCCGACGGTCACCGGTGCGACGGACGCCGCGGGCTGACACGATGTGGCCGTGATGGCGGAGACGACTCTGCCGGCGGCTCCGTGGGCGGCGCTGGACCGGTGGGCCCTCGATCCGGTGACGGTGGTGATCCTGTTCGGAGTGGGTTCCGCCTACGTCGCCGGCTGCGTCCGGGCCCGGCGGCTCGGCCGCCCCTTCCAGGCGCACCGGCCGGTTGCGTTCGCGGCGGGGTGGGTCGTGCTCGTCCTGGCGCTGGTCTCTCCGATCGACTCGTCCGCGGACGTGTCGTTCACGATGCACATGCTGCAGCACCTGCTGTTGACGCTGGTGGCGCCGCCCCTACTCGCGTTCGGCGCGCCGATCACCCTCGCCTTCGCGACGCTGCCGACCGGCGGGGCCCGGGCGCTCGCGGGTGTGCTCCGGTCGCGCGGCGTGCGCGCGCTGGCCAACCCCGTCGTTGGCTGGAGCCTGTTCGTCGGGGTGCCGATCGCGGTGCATGCGAGCCGCCTCTTCGACCTGGCGCTGACATCGACGCAGTGGCACGCGGTCGAGCATGCGGCGTGGGTAGGTGCAGCCCTCGTCTACTGGTGGCCGATCGTCGGTGTCGATCCGAGCCCGCACACCATCGGGTACGGGGCGCGCCTGCTGTCGCTCCTGCTGGCGATGCCCGCGATGTCGTTCCTCGCGTTGGCGATCTATACGGCCGATGCCCCGCTGTACGGGACCTACGCATCCCTTCCGTCGCCGTGGGGTCCGCAGGCGCTCGCCGACCAGCGGAACGCGGCGGTGCTCATGTGGGTCGCAGGGAACCTCGCGCTCGTCGTGGCCATGCTGCTCGTGGCGACGTCGTGGAAACGCCACGACGACGAGGCGCAGCGCCGGATCGAGGCTCGTGAGGACGCAGCGGTGGCCGCCGCCCGCATCGCGCCCGGCTAACCGGTCGCCGCACCCGGTCCCGGGGCAGGGGGCACGTCGGGACGGAGCACCGCGACCGCCGCGACGTCGTAGCCTGCATCCCGCAGGTGGTCGGCGCCGCCCCGGTCGATCGCGAGCACGATGCGCTCGATCGTGACGCCGGCGTCGGCGAGCACGTCGGCGGCCCGGCGCACCTGGTGTCCAGTCGTGCTCACGTCCTCGATCAGGCAGATGCGGGCGCCGGCAGGCGCGTGCCCTTCGACCTGCGACATCGTGCCGTAGGGCTTCGGTTCCTTCCGAACCACGGCGACGGGCAGCCCGGTCTCGAGCGAGACGGCGGCCACGAGCAGCGTCGCGGCCCCCTCGGGGGCTGCCAGGTGGTCGATGCCCTCCGGCAGCAGCGCGGCCACCTCGTGAGCGAGCTCGCTGAGCAGTTCGGGGCGGGTCAGGAACAAGAACTTGTCGAAGTAGACGGTCGAACGGGCACCGGACGACAGCACGAAGTCGCCGTGCAGCTCCGACGCCTCGACCAGGCGCCTCACGAGGTCGTCGGCCATGGTCGGCATGATGGCATGATGGGATCGATGGCGACGCGGGGCGCAGGGTGGTATCCGACGGTCGGCCGTCCCCTCTTCTTCGCGTTGCCGCCGGAGACCTCGCATCGGATCGCGACGACGATGCTGGGTCTGCCGCTTCCGTGGCCTCGGATCGGCGGGGTCTCGACCGACCCTGCGCTCGTGACCGACCTCTGCGGCGTAGCGCTGCGCAACCCGATCGGGTTGGCCGCGGGGTTCGACAAGTCCTGCCGCCACCTCGACGCTCTCGGCGAACTCGGGTTCGGGTACGTCGTCGGCGGCACGATCACCCGCGCGGCTCGGGCCGGCAATCCGTTCCCTCGTATCGCGCGGTCGACACGCCACCGCTCGATCGTCAACGCGATGGGGCTCCCGAACCCCGGCGCCGAGGCGGTCGCCGCCACGCTGCGTCACCGGGGTCGGGGTCCGGCGCCGCGATTCGTCAGCCTGGCCGACGAAGATCTCGCCGACGCAGTGTCGGCGCTCGAGCTCCTGGAGCCGCTCGTCGATGGAGTGGAGCTGAACGCGAGCTGCCCGAACGTCTCCTGGGGTCGGGACCGCGACAACGAGGCGCACCTGCGCGCGCTCGTGGAAGCCTTCCGTGCCCGGACGGTGAAGCCGGTGCTCGTGAAGCTGCCGCCGTTCTTCACCGACATCGAACGCGAGGTCGTGACGTCGCTCGCGACGATCGCACGGGATGCGGGAGCCGACGGACTGACCTGTTCGAACACGAGGCCGGTCGAGGATGCGCGCCTCGCGGTCGGCCGGGGAGGCTTGTCGGGGCGCGCGCTGTGGCCGCACACGCCGCGCATCGTCGCCGACGTGCGGGCGGCCGTCGGCGACGAGGTCGCGGTCAACGCGTGCGGCGGCATCGCGTCGGGGGCCGACGTCGATACCTGCCTCGAAGCAGGCGCCACCACCGTGCAGATCTACACCGCGCTCATCTACGAGGGCCCCGGGGTGCTCGGAGCGCTCACGTCGGCGCTCGCCGGACGTCGCTCGGTGTTGCGGGGCCGTTGATCGGCGGTCAAGATGTGCGGGTTCCGGAGGGGGTCCAGGTTGGAGGGGTGTCAGTGAGCGACGCTGCCGTGGCCGCGCGCGGCGCGGAGGCGGGCGTCGGCGACGTCGCGGTCAGGCTCGAGGGCGTCGTGAAGCGCTTCGGCGACGTCGTGGCGGTCGACGGGGTCGACCTCGACGTGCGCGAAGGGGAGTTCTTCTCGATGCTCGGCCCTTCCGGATCTGGCAAGACGACCTGCCTGCGCATGATCGCCGGGTTCGAGCGGCCGACGGCCGGCCGCGTGCTGCTCGGCGGGGTCGACGTTGGCGACAAGCCGCCGTACGAACGCGACGTGAACACCGTCTTCCAGGACTACGCCCTTTTCCCGCACATGACGGTCGCCGAGAACGTGGGCTACGGATTGATGGTGCGCAAGGCACCCAAGGCCGATCGAGCGTCCCGGGCCGAGGAGGCGCTCGAGATGGTCCGGCTCAGCGGGTTCGGGGATCGCAAGCCCGCGCAGCTCTCGGGCGGGCAACGCCAGCGCGTCGCGCTCGCCCGGGCGCTCGTGATGCGGCCGCGTGTGCTGCTGCTCGACGAGCCCCTGGGGGCGCTCGACCTGAAGCTGCGACAGGCGATGCAGGTGGAACTGAAGGAGATCCAGCAGGCCGTGGGGCTGACCTTCATCTACGTCACGCACGACCAGGAGGAGGCGCTCACGATGAGCGACCGCCTCGCGGTCTTCAACCACGGTCGCGTCGAACAGGTGGGGACACCGGCCGAGGTCTACGAACGGCCCGCCACCGGCTTCGTGGCCGGATTCGTGGGCGTGTCGAACGTGCTCGAGGGCGATGCCGCCGCGGCGATCGTGGGGTCGCCTTCGGCGGTCACGATCCGTCCGGAGAAGATCCACTTCGCCCTCGACGTGGACTCGGCGGTCGCCGAGGGCGAGTGCACGGCAACCGGAGTGGTCACGAAGGTCGTATACCTGGGTGCCGTGACCAGGTACACGGTCACGTTGGACGAGGGGGGCGAGCTGGTCGTCATGCAGCAGAACCTGCGCACGTCGTCGATGGAGGCGCTGCAGGTCCAGGGGCGCCGCGTGCGATTGACGTGGGAGCGACAACACAGCCGCCCGGTGGAACCCGGAGACGGGCCCGGTGGGGCGCCGGCCGAGGGGACGACGGGGTCGGTCGACCCCGGGGAGGAGGATGCATGACGAAGTGGATGCGCCTGCTGGCGCTCCTCGCCGCGCTCTCGCTGGTCGCCGCCGCGTGCGGCGATGATGGCGGGGGGGGCGGAGACACCGGCGGCGGGGACGGAGGCACCACGACATCGGGCGACCCCGATGAGCCCACGATCACCTCGGTGGGCGAGGGCGAGGGCGAGGTCAACATCATCGCGTGGGCCGGCTACATCGAGGACGGCTCGACCGATCCGGCCTACGACTGGGTGACCTCTTTCGAGGAGGAGACCGGCTGCCAGGTCAACGTGACCACCGCCGGCACATCCGACGAGATGGTCGCCCTGATGCAGGAGGGCGGGGGCCAGTACGACCTGGTCACGGCATCCGGCGATGCCAGCCTGCGACTGATCGCCGGCGACACCGTGCAGCCGGTGAACCTCGACCTGATCGAGAGCTACTCGACGGTCGACCCCAACCTGCAGGACGCGGAGTGGTTCACGGTCGACACTGACGGCGACGGCACGACCGAACATTACGGCACGCCGTACCAGTGGGGCTCGAACGTGCTGATGTACTCGACCGCCGCGTTCAAGGGCAAGGCGCCCGACAGCTGGTCGGTGGTGTTCGAGGAGCAGACACTGCCCGACGGCGACTCGAACAAGGGTCGCGTGCAGGCCTACGACGGCGCGATCTACATCGCCGACGCCGCGCTGTACCTGCGGGCAACGCAACCGGACCTCGGCATCGAGGATCCGTACGCGCTCAACGAGGACCAGTTCAACGCCGCTCTGGATCTGTTGCGCCAGCAGCGTGAGCTCATCGGCCGCTACTGGCACGACGCGTACGTCCAGATGGATGACTTCGTCAACGGCGAGGCTGTCGCGAGCGGCTCGTGGCCGTTCCAGGTGAACTTCATCGAGGGCGCCGGCAAGGACTTCTCGTCGGTGATCCCGAAGGAGGGGGCCACGGGCTGGGCCGACACCACGATGATGCACACCGAGGCGCCGCACCCAAACTGCGCCTACCTATGGATGGAGCACTCGCTCGACCCCAAGGTGCAGGGCGACCTGGCCTCGTGGTTCGGCTCCGTGCCCGCCGTGCCGGAAGCATGCGAGGGCAACGAGCTTCTCGGCCCTGATGGGTGCGTCACGAACGGCATCGAGAACTTCGACCAGATCGAGTTCTGGAAGACCCCGCAGTCCGACTGCTTCGCGCCGGACTCGGGCGCCGTATGCGTGCCGTACCAGCAGTGGGTCACGAACTACGTCGCGGTGATCGGCGGGCGTTGATCCGCCGCCCCACGACCGATGCACGGAGGTGGGGCCCGTCCGGGCCCCACCTCTCGTCGTTGCGGAATGGTGCGGGCCCATGGCGGTGAACCGGGAGGAACGCCGGGGTGGGGTGAGCGCCAGGGGCTCGGGCTTCTTCTACCGTCGTCCGTGGGCAAAGCTCCTGCTCCTGCTGTTGCCGGCCGTGCTCTGGCTGGTGGTGCTCTACCTCGGCTCGATCGCCGGGCTCCTGATCAACAGCTTCTGGAGCATCGAGGAGTTCACGGGCCTGATCGACCGCACGTTGACGCTGAGCACCTATCAGGACCTTTGGGTTCCCTACAACCGAGACATCGTGCTGCGCACGCTCTTCATGGCGGCGGGGGTCACGATCGCGTGCGCGATCCTCGCCTTCCCATTGGCGTACTACATGGCGCGGTACGCCACCCGCCGCGGGCGGTTCGTGCTTTACCTCGCGGTCCTGATGCCGCTGTGGTCGAGCTACCTGGTGCGTGCGCTGGCCTGGCGGCAGATCTTCGCCCGGGAGGGTGTGTTGTACTGGTCCCTCGGCAAGGTCGGTCTCGACGGCGTGCTCGACACCCTGATCCGGGCGCCGATGGTCGGGGGCTCATCCTTGATCGCATCGAAGATCAGCCTGTTCGTCGTCTACACGTACCTGTGGCTCCCGTTCATGATCCTGCCGGTTGAGGCGGCGCTCGAGCGGGTGCCCGGCTCGTTCCTCGAGGCCTCGAGCGACCTCGGAGCTCGCCCCGGCCTGACGTTTCGGCGGATCGTGCTGCCCCTGGCCAAGCCGGGTCTCATCGCGGGCTCGATCTTCACGTTCTCCCTCACCCTCGGCGACTTCATCCTGCCGACGATGTTCGGCAGCTCGGAGTTCTACCTCGGCCAGCAGGTGTACACGCAGATCGGCGTCGTGGGGAACACTCCGCTCGCGGCCGCCTTCACGTTCGTCGCGATGGCGATCATGATCGTGTACCTGATGGTCGCGAAGCGCGGGGGGGCGTTCGAATCGCTATGAGCGCCCGCGAGCGGACCGGCGCCGGCCTCGGCCTGAAGCTCGCGTCGATCTTCGTGGTGCTGTTCCTCTACTTCCCGCTCGCGATCATCGTGCTGTACGCGTTCACGACGCAGTCGTCGTCGTTCACGTTCCCCCCTCCCGGCCTCACGCTCGAGTGGTTCCGCGTCGCGTTCGGGCGAGAGGACATGTGGGAGGCGTTCCGGCTATCGCTGCTCGTGGCGGCGGTGAGCGCTGGGGTCGCGATCGTGTTGGGGAGCTTGCTCGCCGGGGCGGTGTACCGGTCGCGCTTTTTCGGGCGCGAGGCCCTCGCGTTCATCATCGTGCTGCCGATCGCCCTTCCCGGCATCGTCACCGGTATCGCTCTCCGGTCGACGATCTCGGGCGTGCTCGATGCACCCCTCGGGGTGCTCACGATCGTGCTCGGCCACACGACGTTCTGCATCGTGATCGTCTACAACAACGTGGTCGCCAGGCTCCGGCGCATGTCGCCGAACGTGGCGGAGGCTTCGGCGGACCTCGGAGCGTCGGGGTGGCAGACGTTCCGGCACGTGATCCTGCCGAACCTCGCGACGGCGTTGCTCGCGGGCGGCGTGCTCGCGTTCGCCCTGTCGTTCGATGAGATCATCGTCACGACGTTCACGCGTGGGAGCGACCCCACCTTGCCGATCTGGATCTTCCAGGTGCTGTTCCGGCCGAGAAACCGGCCCGTCACGAACGTGGTCGCGTTGATCGCGGTCACCGTCACGATCGTGCCGGTGCTGCTCGCACAGATGCTGGCGCGAAGCTCCGACGATACGGGCACGGGCATGGGTGCGCGCGCGTCGGCCGCGCGGCCGCGCGCCGCGATCCCCGCCGAGTAGCGACCGTCGAGCAGCTCGAGGTCGTCGAGCGGCTAGAGGTATTGGCCACCACGGGAAGGGCCCTCGGCGGGGCCGTCGGGCGACTGCGGGTTCTGGCTCAGCAGACCCCGGCGCCGAAGCTCCTCGAACTGCTGGCGTGCGGCCGCCTGCTGGGCGAACATCGCCGCCTGGATGCCGTGGAAGAGCCCCTCGAGCCAGCCCACGAGCTGCGCCTGGGCGACGCGGATCTCGGACTCGGTGGGCACCCCTGCGAGTGGGGGTGCCAGGTCGGCGAGCTCCTCCTGCAGGTCGGGGGAAAGGACCTCCCTGAGTTCGCCGACGGCACGTTGATAGACCTCGGCGAGTCGTGAGCGCCCCGCTTCGTCGAGCGAGGCCTGCCTGGTCTCATCGAGCAGTTCGCGCACCATGCTCGCGATGCGGAGCAGCTTGGCGGGCTCAGTGATCGACTCCGCCGGGGGGCCCACCTCGGCCTCGTCGGGTGCGTCGGCGTTGTGGTCCTCGACGGGCACGGCCTCGACGACGCGCTGTTCGGACCCCGGCTCGGTGGCGATCGGATCGTCGCTCATGCGACCAACCTAGCAGCGGCCGCACGACAAGCCCTGGTCGGCGGCCGGGGAGCGTCAGGATCCCGTGCCGTCGCCGAGGTTGCGGATGAACAGCGCCTGCGCGAGCACGAGCCGCTCGAGGTCGGCGAGGTCGACGCTCTCGTCGAGCGAGTGGTAGTTCGACCGCTCGTCGCCCGCGCCCCAGATCAGCACCGCCATGCCTGGGAAGGCCTCGGCGAGCATCGGCACGATCGGCACCGAGCCGCCGCTTCCCATCTCGACCACCTCGTGCTCGAACGCGTCGGCGAGGGCCGACTTCGCAACCGCGTACGCCGGGGTGGTCGTGTCGACCATGTACCCCATGCCCGCCTCGTCGGCTTCGATCTCGACCTGGACGCCCCACGGTGCGGCCGCACGGAGGTGGTCGACGAGGGCGTCGCGGGCGCGCTCCGGATCGTCACCGGGCGCCAGCCGGAGCGACACTCGAGCCGACGCCTGGGGCACGATCTGGTTCGAGGAACCTGCGACCGCGGGGGCGTCGAAGCCCACCACTGCGACGGCGGGCTTGGCGAAGAGCCGGTCGGCGATCGTGCCCGATCCGATCATCTTCACCGAATCGAAGACGCGGGATTCCTCGCGCAGCGACGCCTCGGTGACGGGGGCGCCTGGCCACGCGAACTGGTGGAGGCCGCCGATCGCGATCTCGCCTCGGTCGTCGTGGAGGGTCGCGATCATGCGACACAGCGCCGTGATCGCGTCGGGGATCGGGCCGCCGTAGGCGCCGCTGTGCTGGGCGATCGGCAGCACCCGCACGGTGACGCGGCAGTCCGTCACCCCGCGGACGCTCGTGCCGATCGTGGGCACGCCGGTGCGCTCGTTGCCGCCGTCGGCGATCACCACCACGTCGGCCCGCAGCAGGTCGGCGTGACCCTGCACGAGCTGCGGCAGGTGTTCGGTGGAGCATTCTTCCTCGCCCTCGATGACGATCCGCACCGTGGCGGGCGGCGTGGCGCCATCCGGCACGCCGAGTGACCGCAAAGCGGCCGCGTGCGCGACGATGCCGCTCTTGTCGTCGGCCGCGCCGCGGCCGTAGAGACGCCCCTCACGCACGACCGGATCGAACGGGGGGCTCTGCCACCGGTCGGCCGGTCCCTCGGGCTGCACGTCGTGGTGGGCGTACAGGAGCACGATCGGGGCGTCTGCCGGCCCGTCGATCGCTCCGTACACCGCCGGATGCCCGCCGTCGAGTTCGAGCAACCGGGCGTCGCCGACTCCGGCCGACCGGAGGATCTCGACCGTCGTCTCGGCGCTCGCCCGGACGAGTGAGGGGTCGTAGCCGGGAGCACCGATCGAGGGGATCCGCACGAGGCGCTCGAGGTCGGCGATCGTCTGGGGCATGCCGTCGGCGACGGCACGGCGGAGGTCGTCGTTGTCCATGGGCGGGGAGCCTATCGCCGATGTCCTGTCCGAGGCTCAGGCGTGTAGGTCGCCCTCCGGCTCGGCCATGCGCCAGTCATACGGGCTCACGAAGCTCGTCACAAGGTGCGCGTAGTTCGCCCGCGCGAACGCCACGGGGTTCGGCACGTGCTTTTGGCTCATCGCGCCCCGCATCTGCGCGACGCTGTCGTACCCGTGCTCGCCGAGCCACCCCTCGAGCTCGCGGAGCACCGTGCCGACGTGCTCGGGACCCTGACGCAGCAGGGCGCTCGCCATCATCGCGACGTCGGCCCCGGCGAAGAGCACCTTCAGCACATCGGTCGCGGAGTGCACGCCGGTCGTGGCGGCGACCGAGCAGTCGACGCGCCCGTGCAGGATCGCGATCCATCGCAGCGGCAGGCGCAGCTCGTCGGGCTCGGATAGGTGCAGCGTGGTGTCGACCGTCATCGCGTCGAGGTCGAAGTCGGGCTGCATGAACCTGTTGAACAACACGAGACCGTCGGCGCCCGCCTCGACGAGCCTGCGAGCGATATCGCCGACGGAGCTGAAGAACGGGCCGATCTTCACCGCGAGCGGGATCGTGCAGCGAGCCCGCACGGCTTCCACGAGATCGACGTAGCGCTGTTCGACCGCGGCGCCGCTCTCGTCGGGGTCGGCGGCGATGAAGTAGACGTTCAGCTCGAGCGCCGCGGCGCCGGCGTCCTCGATCCGGCGTGCGTGCTCGACCCAGCCTCCGAGTGAGATGCCGTTGAGGCTCCCGATCACGGGGATCTCCAACTCCTGGACCGTCGCCTCGAGGTGTCGCAGGTAGGCGTCGGTGCCGGTCGTGTAGTCGGCGAACTCGGGCAGGTAGGTGAGCGCCTCGGCGTAGCTCTCGGCGCCTGCTTCGAGCGCCCCCGTGAACTGGATCTCGTCGTGCTCGATCTGCTCCTCGAACAGCGACGGCAACACCACGGCGCCGGCGCCGGCGTCCTGCAGCGTCCGCAGCGTCTCGATGCGTTGGCCCAGCGGCGATGCGCTCGGCACGAGCGGGTTCGCGAGCTCGAGGCCGAGGTAGGTGGTGCGCAGGTCCGGACTCACGGTTCCTCCCCCTCCTGCGGGTCGGCGGCCGGCGACGTCTCGGTCGGTTCGCCGGCGCCCCGGTCGACCTCCGCGAGCTGCTCGTAGAGGCGCCACCGGGCGTCGACGTCGTCCTGGGCGAGCCGATGGAGTTCCTCGGCTCGTGCCGGGTCGGAGCGCGCGAGCATCGCGAAGCGAGCTTCCTTCGAGGCGAACGTCGACAGAGGGACGGACGGACGCTTCGAGTCCAGGTGGAACGGGTGCTCGCCTCGCGCGACGGCCTCTGGCTCGTATCGCCACAACGGCCAGTACCCCGAGGCGACCGCATCGCGTTGATGCGTCATGGCCGTCGACATGTCGATGCCGTGGGCGATGCAATGGCTGTACGCGATCACGAGCGAGGGTCCGCGGTGGGCCTCGGCCTCCGCGAGCACCTTCACCGTGTGGGGCATGTCCGCACCCATCGCGATCTGACCGACGTACACGTCGCCGTACGCGGTCGCGATCATGCCGAGATCCTTCTTCCCCTGTCCCTTGCCGGCCGCGGCGAACTTCGCGACCGCGCCCCGCGGCGTCGACTTCGACGCCTGCCCGCCGGTGTTCGAGTACACCTCGGTGTCGAGCACGAGCATGTTCACGTTGCGCCCGCTCGCGAGCACGTGGTCGAGCCCGCCGAAGCCGATGTCGTAGGCCCACCCGTCGCCGCCGACGATCCACACGCTCGAGGGCACCAGGGAGTCGGCGATCGACTCCAGGTCGCGAGCCTCGGTCCGATGCACGTGCTGGAGCCGGGAGCGGACCTCGCCGACCCGCAGGCGTTGGCGGGCGATCGCATCGCGGTCGCGCGACTCGGACCCCTCGACGAGCCCTCGAACGCACGACTCCCCGAGGTCGTCCTCGAGCAGCTCGAGGAGCTCGAGCGCCAGCAGGCGCTGCGCGTCGAGCCCGAGCCGCATGCCGAGCCCGAACTCCGCGTTGTCCTCGAACAACGAGTTCGACCACGCTGGGCCGCGGCCGTCGGCGCCGACCGACCATGGCGTGGTAGGCAGGTTTCCGCCGTAGATCGAGGAACACCCGGTCGCGTTGGCGACCAGCAGCCGGTCACCCACGAGCTGGGTGAGGAGCTTCAGGTAGGGGGTCTCTCCGCAGCCGGCGCAGGCGCCCGAGAACTCGAAGAGCGGCGGCAGCTGCTGCGACCCCTTCACGGTCTCCGCGCGCACCGTCGTCGGGTCTGGGTCGGCGATCGAGGAGAAGAAGTCCCAGTTCGCGCGCTCCTCGTCGAGGTGGTCGGGCTTCGGACACATGTCGATGGCCTTGTGCTTGATCTGCTCCTTGCTGCGCGCGGGGCAGACGTCGACGCAGATCCCGCAGCCAGTGCAGTCGTCGGGCGCCACCTGGATCGTCATACGGCGCCCGGGCCGTTCGCGGTCCTTCCACTCCTTGTGCTGGAACGTGGCAGGCGCGCCGTCGGCCTCGCCGGGCTCGAACACCTTCATCCGGATCGCGGCGTGGGGGCACACGAGGGCGCACTTCGCGCAGTCGATGCAGATCGCCGGGTCCCAGATCGGGATATCGCGGGCGATCGAGCGCCTCTCCCACCTGGCCGTGTCGGTCGGGAACGTGCCATCGACCGGCAGGGCGCTCACCGGCAACAGGTCGCCCTCACCCGCGATCATGCGGGCGGTCACGCGCTGGACGAAGTCGGGCGCCGCCGCAGGCACCGGCGGCAGCATCGAGGGGCCCTCGTCGACGTCGAGCTCGGCCGGCACCGCCACCTCGTGCAGTGCGTCGAGCGCGGCGTCGACCGCCGCGAAGTTGCGGGTGAGCACCGTCTCCCCGCGTCGTCCGTACGTCTTCACGATCGCGTCCTTGATCGCCGGGATCGCCTCGTCGAGGGGCATCACGTCGGCGAGCGCGAAGAAGCACGTCTGCAGCACCGTGTTCACGCGCTGCCCGAGGCCCGCCTCCTTCGCGACGGCGTAGCCGTCGACCACGAAGAAGCGGATTCCGAGCTCCACGATGCGCCGCCGGGTCTCCAGCGGCAGGTGCGCCCAGACGTCCTCGGGGCCGTACGGGCTGTTCAACAGGAACGTCGCGCCCGGCGCCGCGACCGCGAGCACGTCGGTGCGCTCCAGTCGTTCGAACTGGTGGCACGCCACGAAGCTCGCCCGGCGGATCTGGTAGCTCGAGCGGATCGGTGTCGGGCCGAACCGCAGGTGCGAGACGGTGATCGCGCCGGCCTTCTTCGAGTCGTAGACGAAGTACCCCTGCGCGTGCAGGTCGGTGCGTTCACCGATGATCTTGATCGAGTTCTTGTTGGCGCTCACCGTGCCGTCGCTGCCGAGACCGTAGAAGACCGCACGCACCGTCTCCTCGCGCTCTGTGTCGAACGACGGGTCGACGGGCAGGCTCGCGTTCGTCACGTCGTCGACGATGCCGACGGTGGAGTGTTGCGGAGCGCCGGGATCGTCCAAGGCGTCGAGCGCGGCCTTCGCCATCGCCGGGGTGAATTCCTTCGACGCGAGGCCGTAGCGCGCGCCGAGCACGCGCGGCATGTCCCCGCGCAGCTGCGACCGTCCGGCCCCGATCTCCTCCGCGATCGCCGTCACGACGTCCTGGTAGAGCGGCTCGCCGACCGAGCCGGGCTCCTTCGTGCGATCGAGCACCATCAGCCCGCGCGTGGTCTCGGGCAGGGCGGCGAGCAGCGCGCCGGGCGCGAACGGCCGGAACAGCCGCACCTTCACGAGGCCGACCCGTTCCCCCCGGGCGACGAGGGCGTCCACGGCTTCTTCGGCGGCTCCGCAACCCGACCCCATCATCACGAGCACACGCTCCGCCTCGGGATGCCCGGCGTAGTCGAAGAGGTGGTAGGCGCGGCCGGTGCGTTCGGCCAGCCGATCCATCATCGCCTGGACCGCGTCCGGGGTCGCCAGGTAGAACGGGTTCGAAGCCTCCCTCGCCTGGAAGAACACGTCGGGGTTCTGGGCCGAGCCCCGCAGCGCCGGGTGCTCGGGGGAGAGCGCCCGCGCTCGATGGGCACGCACCGATCGGTCGTCGATCAGCGCCCGCAGATCCGTGTCGGCGAGTGCCTCGATCTTGGCCACCTCGTGCGAGGTGCGGAACCCGTCGAAGAAGTGCAGGAACGGCACCCTCGTCTCGAGGGTTGCCGCGTGGGCGACGAGCGCGAGATCCTGCGCTTCCTGCACCGACGAGCTGCACAGCATCGCGAACCCGGTCGAACGGGCGGCCATCACGTCGGAGTGATCGCCGAAGATCGAGAGGGCATGCGTGGCCACGGTGCGAGCCGCCACGTGCATCACGAACGGGGTGAGCTCGCCCGCGATCTTGAACATGTTCGGGATCATCAGCAGCAGGCCCTGCGACGCGGTGAACGTCGTGCAGAGCGCCCCCGACTGCAGGGCGCCGTGCAGGGCGCCGGCGGCGCCCCCCTCGCTCTGCATCTCCACGACGTCGGGCACCGCGCCCCAGAGGTTGAGCCGGCCCAGCGAGGACCACTCGTCGGCGAGTTCCCCCATCGACGACGAGGGGGTGATCGGATAGACCGCGATGACCTCGCTCAGCCGGTGCGCGACGGCGGCCACGGCCTCGTTGCCGTCGACGGTCTGCTTCCGTCGCAGGCCGGCATGCTGCGGCTGTACGTCGGTATCCATGACCGGCATCGTGGCGGGTGCACGATCCCGGTCGTAGGGGCGAAGGACCCTCGCGGGAGGGGCCGGTCGAGCGTCAGGGGGCGAGGCGTCGCACGAGCCAGCCCGTGGGGCCTGCGCTGTAGAGGAAGCGATCATGCAGCCGGTGCCGGCGCCCCTGCCAGAACTCGATCGTCTCCGGACGCACCCGGTATCCGCCCCAATGCGGGGGGCGGGGCACCTCGCGCGGGAACCGCGCGGCCATCATGGCCATGCGGGCCTCGAGCTCCTCCCGACCCTCGATCACCGTGCTCTGTGCCGACGCCCAGGCACCGAGCTGCGCGTCGCGCGGCCGGCTGGCGAAGTACGCGTCGGACTCGTCGTCGGGCACGATGTCCACGGGCCCCGTGACATGTACCTGCCGGTCGAGCTCCTTCCACAGGAAGACGAGCCCGGCCCACGGGTTCTCGGCGAGCTGGCGCCCCTTGCGGCTCTGCCGGTTCGTGAAGAACTGGAAGCCTTGCTCGTCGACGCCGCGCAGCAGCACGTGGCGCACCGACGGCCGGCCGGCCGCGTCCGCGGTCGCCACGGCCATCGCGTTGGGCAACGGCACCCCGGCGGTCTCCGCATCGTCGAGCCAGCGTCGGAACTGGGCGATCGGGTCGTCGAGCAGGTCGGCTCGCTCGAGCGGGCGATCCTCGTGGAAGCCCGTCGGAGCGTGCATCTGACGGGGATCGCTCATCGCCGCCATCGTACGGGCCGTGGGTGCCCCCGGCAGGATTCGAACCTGCGCACCCGGCTCCGGAGGCCGGCGCTCTATCCCCTGAGCTACGGGGGCGGCGGGGCGAGTCTAGCAACCGCCCGTTCTCCGCCGGTGTGGCGCACCGGCCGTCGGTTGGGCCGAGAGCCCTCGACCTCGCTCGGTATCCTCCACCGATGGAGGAGTCCCAGCCGCACGTGCTCGTCGCCGACGACGACCCGGTGATCGTGCGGCTGCTCGAGCTCAACTTCCGTCTCGGTGGGTTCCGGGTGTCGAGCGCCACGCGAGGCGACCGGGCGGTGGAGCGCGCGATCGAGGTGCGGCCCGACGCGATCGTGCTCGACGTGACGATGCCGGGCATCGACGGGTACGAGGTGTCCCGGCGCCTGCGTGAGGAGCACGGCATGGATCAGGTGCCCATGGTGCTCCTGACGGCCCATACCGAGGAGGAGAGCCAGGCCAGGGGCGACAGCCGAGGCATCGTCGCCTACGTGACGAAGCCGTTCGACCCCGAAGCGTTGGTCGCCACCGTGCGCGACGCGCTCACCCCCGGAGGTCCGGCGTGATCATCGAAGATGAGCTCGTCGCGCTCCTCTCGAGGGCGCTCGAGGCCGCCGCCCCCGGCCTCGGCATCGACGACGACCTGCCGACTCCGGAGCTGCTCACGCCGAAGCAGCGCGAGCACGGCGACTTCGCGACCAACGTCGCCTTGGGCCTCGCGAAGCGCGCCGGGAAGCCACCCCGCGACGTGGCGCAGGCGATCGCCGAGGCCCTCCCGCCGGCACGATTCCTGGAGAAGGCGGAGGTCGCCGGTCCCGGCTTCCTGAACCTGTTCACCACCGACGACTGGCTGCACGACGCGCTGCGCGCAGTCGTCGCGAGCGGCGACGCCTACGGCCGGGTCGAGCCCCACGGGCGCCGGGCTCAGGTGGAGTTCGTGAGCGCGAACCCCACGGGGCCGCTCACGGTCGCGCACGCGAGGAACGCGGCGATCGGCGACGCGCTCGCGCGATTGCTCGAAGCGACCGGCTGGTCGGTCGAGCGGGAGTACTACTTCAACGACGCCGGCGGACAGATGGACCGGTTCGGGGCTTCGATCGAGGCGCGGTGCCTGCAGCTCGTCGGCCGCGATGCGCAGGTGCCCGAGGACGGGTACCACGGGGCCTACATCGAGGACCTGGCGCGGGACATCCTCGAGTCGGAAGGCCCCGAGATCGCCGACCTGCCCGGCGACGAGCGGTTCCTGCGGATGCGCGCCGAAGGCGTGGCGCGGGTGCTGCGATGGATCGAGGCGACCCTCGAGCGGTTCGGCGTGCGTTTCGACGTGTACTTCCGGGAGTCGGAGCTCGCGGCGAAGGGTGAGATCGAGGCCGCCGTCGAACGGCTGCGCGACGCGGGGGTCGTCTACGACTCGGAGGGCGCGGCATGGTTCCGTTCGACCGCCTACGGCGACGATAAGGATCGGGTCGTGATCCGATCGAACGGTCAGCACACCTACTTCGGAGCGGACTGCGCCTACCTCGTCGACAAGTTCTCCCGGGGGTTCGACCGACTGCTCTACGTCTGGGGCGCCGACCACCACGGCGACGTCGTCCGGGTCAAGGGAGCTGCCGAGGCGATGGGGTACGACCCCGACGCCGTAGATCTGGTGATCTACCAATGGGTCGCGTTCCTGCGCGACGGTGAACCGGTGCCGATGGGCAAGCGCTCGGGCAACTTCATCACCCTCGACCAACTGCTCGACGAGGTCGGGGCCGATGCGGCCCGGTTCCAGCTGCTGCTGTTCTCCAACGACGCCTCGATGAACTTCGACATCGAGGCCGTGAAGCGTCAGTCGATGGACAACCCCGTGTACTACGTGCAGTACGGCCACGCCCGCATCGCGTCGATCCTGCGCAGGGCCGAGTCGGACGGCGTCGTGCTCGCCCCGATCGATGAGGCCGACCTCTCGCTGCTCACGACCGAGGCGGAGGTCGATCTCCTGCGCGGCCTCGCCGACACACCCGACCGGATCGCGTACGCCGCCGAGCTGCGAGCCCCGCATCGGGTCGCACACGCCGCGCAGGAACTGGCCGGGCGGTTCCACCGCTTCTACACGGACTGCCGGGTCGTCTCCGACGACCCCGCGCTCACGCAGGCACGCTTGTGGCTCGCGGCCGGCACGAAGCAGGTGCTGGCGAACCTGCTCGGACTGCTCGGGGTGAGCGCGCCGGCGTCGATGGAGCGCGGGGAGGACGATGCCTGAGGCCGCCCCGGCCGGTCCCTGGCCCGAGCATGCGACGTTCGACGACCGAGGACTCTTGGTCGCGGGGGTGTCCGCGACCGAGCTCGCGGGGCGGTTCGCGACCCCGCTCATCGTGATCGATGCCGCCGAGATGCGAGGGCGCTGCCGTCGCGTGTGTGCGGCGTTCCCGCGAGCCTGCTACGCGGTCAAGGCGTTCACCACCCACCCCGCGCTGCGGCTCGCGCTCGACGAGGGGCTCGACCTGCTCGCGGCAACCGGCGGCGAGGTGGAGGCATGCCTGCGGGCGGGAGCGCCGCCGTCCCGCGTGGTCTTCCACGGGAACGCGAAGACCGATGCCGAGATCGAGCTCGCCGTCAACACCGGCGTCGGGCTCGTGGTGGCCGACGGGCTCGACGAGTTGCGCCGTCTCGGCGCCGCGGCGCGTCGGCACGGGCGGGTGCAGCGGGTGCTGCTGCGGGTGGTGCCCGAGATCGACGTCGCGACCCACGAGGCGATCGCGACGGGCCACGACGCCGCGAAGTTCGGCACGTCGCTGGCCGCGGCTCCCGGCGTGTTCGGGACGGCCGCCGCGATGCCGGGCCTCGCCGTCGAGGGCGTGCACGCTCACGTCGGGTCCCAGTTGCTGGAACCGGACCCCCACCTGCGCACGATCGACACGCTCGTCGCCCTCGTCGCGGACGTGCGCCGCGAGACCGGCCTCGCGCTCGGCACGGTCGACGTCGGCGGCGGCTTCGGCGTCCGGTACGTCGGGGAGCTCGCGCCCGACCTCGAGTCCCTCGCCGCCTCGATGCGAGATCGGCTCGCAGCTGCCGCCGAGCGGCACGCGGTCGCGATGCCGACGTTGGTCGTCGAGCCCGGACGATGGCTCGTGGCGAACGCGGGCGTCACGCTCTACCGTGTCGTCGCGAGGAAGACGGTGGCCGGCGGGCGACGGTTGCTCGCGGTCGACGGCGGCATGAGCGACAACCTCCGGCCGGCCCTGTACGACGCGGCGTACGCGGTGGAGAGGGCCTCCGCGCCGGCGACCGCCCCGACCGGGGCATCGCAGGCGACGTTCACGGTGGTCGGGCGGCACTGCGAATCTGGCGACACGCTCGCCGAGGACGTCTGCCTGCCCGCGGGCACGGGGCCCGGGGACCTGATCGCCTTCGCCGCGACCGGCGCCTACACGTACTCGCTCGCGAGCACGTACAACCGGGTGGGGCGGCCCGCCGTCGTCGCGGTGCGGGAGGGGAAGGCCACGGCCTGGCTCCGGCGCGAGGACGACGCCGACCTCGATCGCCTGGAGGTGGCGAACGTCCGCGTGCCGACCCCCCCATCGCCGATCGAGGGGATCACCGTGCGGCCCGCCCGCCCGCGGGACGCACGTTCGTATCTCGCGTTCTGGACAGCGGTCGTTGAGGAAGGACGGCACGTACGCACCGAGCGCGTCACCGGCACGCCGCGGACCTACCGTCGACGGTTCCGGCGATCGTGGACCGAGCGGGAGGCACAGATCGTCGCCGTCGACCCCGGGGACCGCGTTGTCGGGCACGTCTACATCCAACGCGAGGCCCACCCGGTGACGCGGCACGTCGCGACGCTCGGCATCGCCGTCTCGGCGGAGGCCCGGGGTCATGGGGTGGGGACCGCCCTGATGGCCGAGGCGCTGCGATGGGCACGCTCGGTCGGCGTCGACAAGATCGTGCTCTCGGTCTACCCGCACAACCGGAGTGCGATCGCCCTGTACCGCAAGTTCGGGTTCGTCGAGGAAGGGAGGCTCGCGCGGCACTCGCGCAAGTCCTACGGTGACGAGGACGAGATACTGATGGCGGCCTGGATCGGCGGCCGGGGCGACGCCTCCGTCGAGGACCGTGGGCCGGGGGACGAGGCATGAGCGAACGCACGATCCGCATCGGCATGCTGGGGTGCGGCACCGTCGGCGCCGCGACGATCAGGTTGCTGCTCGAGCACGCCGACGACATCGCGATGCGGGCGGGCTGCCGCATCGCCGTGACGAGGGTCGCCGTGCGTGATCCGGGCCGGGAGCGCGACGTGCCGCTGCCATCGGAAGCGTTCACGACCGACGCGGTCTCGATCGTCGACGACCCCGAGGTCGACGTCGTCTGCGAGGTGTTCGGCGGGGTCGAGCCGGCGCGGGCCCTGTTGCTGCGCGCCCTCGCGAACGGGAAGTCGGTGGTCACCGCCAACAAGGAGCTCCTGGCCACCGAGGGGAAGGACCTCTTCGACGCCGCCGATGCCGCCGGGCTCGACCTGCTGTTCGAGGCGTCGGTCGCCGGCGGCATCCCGCTGATCCGTCCGCTGAAGGAGTCGCTCGCCGGCGAACGCGTGGGGCGCATGCTCGGCATCGTGAACGGCACCACGAACCACATCCTCACGCAGATGAGCGAGCACGGTTCCTCGTTCGAGGAGGCGCTCGCCGAGGCGCAGCGCCTCGGGTACGCGGAGGCCGACCCGACCGCCGATATCGAGGGGTTCGACGCCGCGGCCAAGTGCGCGATCCTCGCCTCGATCGCCTTCAACTCCCGCGTGGTCGCGAGCGACGTCTACCGGGAGGGCATCGCCGGCATCACGTCGCTCGACATCGCCGACGCGCGGCGCATGGGGTACGTCGTGAAGCTGCTCGCGATCGCGGAGCTCGACGAGGGTGAGATCTCCGCGCGAGTGCACCCGGCGATGATCCCCGAGGCCCACCCGCTCGCCGCGGTGCGCGACGCGTTCAACGCCGTCTTCGTGGAGGGCGAGAAGGTCGGCCAGCTGATGTTCTACGGGCGCGGCGCCGGCGGCGACCCCACCGCGACCGCCGTCGTCGGCGACCTCGTGACGGCCGCCCGCAACCGGGCGACCGGTGGCCGCGCGATGGGATGCACGTGCGTGCTCGAGCGCCGCATCCGGCCGATGGACGACACGCAGGGGCAGTACTACCTGAACCTGCACGTGGCGGATCGCCCCGGCGTGCTCGCCGAGATCGCCGGGGATTTCGGACACAACGGCGTCTCGATCGAGCGCGTGTGGCAGGAGGGTGCGGGCGACGAGGCGACCCTCGTGTTCATCACCCACCGAGCCCAGGAGGGCGCGCTGCAGAAGACGCTGCAGGAGCTCCGCGAGTCCCCGGCCGTGCGTTCGGTGGCGAGCGTGCTGCGGGTCGAGGGGGAAGAGCCGTGAGCGCCGGCCCCCCGAAGCGGGAACCGGACTCGGGCGCCCATCAGTGGCGCGGGGTGATCGAGGAGTACCGTGACCGGCTTCCCGTCGCCGACGACACGCCGGTCATCACCCTGCGTGAGGGCGGTACCCCGCTCGTGCGCTCGGTTCCCCTCAGCGACGAGACCGGCTGTGAGGTCTGGCTCAAGTACGACGGCGCGAATCCGACCGGGTCGTTCAAGGACCGCGGGATGACGCTCGCGATCTCCAAGGCGCTCGAGGAAGGCGCGAAGGCCGTCGTCTGCGCCTCGACGGGCAACACGAGCGCGTCGGCGGCCGCCTACGCGGCCAAGGGGGGCCTGACGTGCGCGGTGCTGGTGCCCAAGGGGAAGGTCGCGATCGGCAAGATGGCCCAGACCCTCGTCCACGGGGCCCGGGTGCTCGAGGTCGAGGGCAACTTCGACGACTCACTCGAGCTCGCGAAGGACCTCGCGGAGCGGTTCCCCGTCACGCTCGTGAACAGCGTCAACCCCTACCGGCTGCAGGGCCAGAAGACCTGTGCGTTCGAGATCGTCGACGCGCTCGGCGGGGCACCCGACCTGCACTGCGTGCCGGTCGGCAACGCCGGCAACATCTCGAGCCACTGGATGGGGTACTCGGAGTACCTCGTCGACGGTGTCATCGCCGAGCCGCCACGGTTGATGGGGTTCCAGGCGCAGGGCGCCGCGCCGATCGTGCTCGGTGAGCCGGTCCGCGATCCGCAGACGATCGCGACGGCGATCCGCATCGGCAATCCGGCGTCGTGGGACAAGGCCGTCGCCGCCGCGAGGGAGTCCGAGGGGGCGATCGGCGCCGTCACGGATCGCGAGATCCTGGGCGCCTACCGTCGGGTGGCGCGTGAGGGCCTGTTCGCCGAGCCGGCGAGCGCCGCCAGCGTCGCCGGCCTCCTGCGCCTGCACGCCGAGGGGGAGCTGCCGCGCGGTGCGACCGTCGTCTGCATCCTGACCGGTCACGGGCTGAAAGACCCTGAGTGGGCGATCGCGGGCGCGGCGCATCCGTCAGCCGTGCCACCCGACGCCGGGGCGGTCGCCGCCGAGCTCGGGCTGTAGCGCGCCGGCCCCGCGATAGGCTCCGACGATGCGAGTGACGGTGCGCGTCCCCGCGACCTCGGCCAACCTCGGTCCCGGCTTCGACTGCCTCGGGTTGGCGCTCGACTGGTGCAACGAGGTGACGGTCGACACCGAGGCGGACCCTGGGGTGGGGTGGACCGGCGAGGGGGCCGACGAGCTCGCCGTCGACGGGTCCGACCTGATCCGCGCCACGATGCGGCGAGTGGCCGGCGACCGAGCGTTGCCGTCGTTCGGGCTGCACGGGCTCAACCGCATCCCGCTCGCCCGCGGTCTCGGGTCCTCGTCGGCCGCCGTGGTCGCAGGGGTCGTGGCGGTGCTGGCGCTGCTCGGTGACGAGCCGTCGCCGCGCCGGGTGTTCACTCACGCGGCGTCGATCGAGGGACACCCCGACAACGCCGCACCGGCCTGCTTCGGCGGCTTCACGATCGCCGTGGGAGACGGTCTCGTGCGACGACTCGACCCTCACCCGGACCTGCGACCGGTACTGCTGGTGCCCGATCACGTTCGCCTGCCCACCGACGAGGCCCGCGCCGCGCTGCCCGACCCCGTGGGGCGGGCCGACGCCGTCTTCAACGTCGCCCACGCGGCGCTCGCCGTGGCGGCGTTCACGGTCGACCCGGCGCTGCTCGGTGAGGCGATGCGCGACCGCCTGCACCAAGACGTCAGGCTGGCATTGGTTCCATCCGTCCGCGGGGTCTTCGACGCGGTGCGGGACGTGGGCGTCCCGGTGTGCGTGTCCGGCGCCGGCCCCACGCTGCTCGCGTTCCCGGGCGAGGATCGCGACCTGCCCGTTCCTGCGTCCGGCTGGCGAGTGCTGCCGCTCGCGCTCCGCGCGACCGGCTTCCAACTCGAACGCGCCTGATCGTCGTCAGATCGCGCAGGCGCCGGTGCCGACCGAGGCGGTCAGGGAATCCGGATCCGCGAGCATCGGGAGGATCTCGCTCGAGACGATCGCGTATCCCACGTCCGCGTCGGCCACCGAGCTCGCGAACACCAGCCCCGCGACCCGGCCGCTCGCGAGCACGAACGGACCGCCGCTGTTCCCCCGTCGGATCGACGCCTGCACCTCGTAGACCCGCCGCGGCACCTGACCCTCGCCGTAGATGTTGCGGCCCACCGGCTCGATCACCGATCGGACCGCGGCATCCTCCGCCTCGAGCTCGCCGCCGCCCGGGTAGCCGAGCACGGCGCCGACATCGCCGCGCTCGGCCTCGCCGTGCAATAAGGGGAGCGGTGCGAGCGTCAGCCCGCGCGCTCGCAACACGGCGACGTCGAGGTCGGAGTCGAAGGCGACCACGGTGGCCGGGATGCGGGTGCCACCGAACTGCACCCACTGCTCGGTCGTGCCCGCGACGACGTGCGCGTTCGTGAGCACGAGGCCGTCGTCGACGACGAACCCGCTGCCCTGATTCACGAATCCCCGGTCGCAGCCGCTGCCGAGAACCTCGACGGTCGAGCTCTGCGCCGCGGTCGCCGCCGCTCGAGCCTGCGCACCGTTCGGTGGTTGGACGGGTGCCGCAGGTTCCTCCGGGAGACGGATGAACACGTCGGGGAACCCGAGCAACGCCAGCAGCTGTCTGGCCTCGCCCACCAGCGAGGGTGGAGGCGGCAGGGCGGAGTCGAGCCTGCGCACGATCTCGGAGTCGCGGAGTCCCCTCGACAGCACGGGGAACGGGCCCTCTGCGAAGTTGAGTGCGAGGAACCACGTCGCGAGGACGAGGGCGATCGCGGAGAGCAACGAGCCGCCGACGGCGTCGACCCTGCGCAGGGGCGTTTCCTGCGTCCGGCGCCGCAGCCGGCTCCCGGCCGCCCAGCCGAGCATGTTGCCGACCGCACCTGCGACCAGCACCGTACCGAGCACGAGTGCCACGGCCGAGGCGGGCGAGCCGGCGACCCGGGCGACCCGGGGCGCGAGCATCACACCCACGATCACTCCGGCGATGAGCCCGGTGATGCCGATCACCTGCAGCAGGGCACCCCGCCGGTATCCCGAGTACAGGGCTCCCGCGAGCATCGCCACCAAGAGCACGTCGAGCCACGTCATGGGCGGGTATCGTCGCACGTCGTCGACGCCGATGCCGGTGATCGTCGGCGGCAGGTGTCGAGCCGTTCACGCGAGCGACCCGCCGCCCATTAGACTGGCATCATCCGTGGTCACCATCGCCCACATCTCGGACCCGCATGTCGGCTCGCAGTTCTTCGTGCCCAACCTGATGAACCGCGTGATCGCCGAGCTCAACGAGATGCGTCCCGACGTCGTCGTCGTCAGCGGCGACCTCACCGCCGAGGGCTATCGGCAGGAATACAAGAACTGGGTCGCCTACGCCGAGCGCATCCAGGCTCCGATGATCACGGTGCCCGGCAACCACGACTCCCGCAACGTCGGCTACCTGCATTTCGAGGACCTGATCGGCCCGCGCATGTGGTCGCACGACGTCGAGGGCGTTCGGATCGTCGGCGTGGATTCCAGCGAGCCCGACCTCAACGAGGGCAAGGTGGGCAGGGTGCACTACGACTGGATCCGCCGGCAGTTCGAGGAGCCCGCCACGCTCAAGGTGTTCGTGTTGCACCATCACCTGCTGCCGATCCCCGGCACCGGCCGCGAGCGCAGCACGGTGATGGACGCCGGCGACCTGCTCGAGGTGCTGATCCACGCGGGCGTGCAAGTGGTGCTCTCGGGTCACAAGCACGTCCCGTACGTGTGGCGGCTCGAGGACATGTACGTCGCCAACGCCGGCACGGTCTCGTCGCTGCGCGTCCGCGGTTACACGAAACCCTGCTACAACGTGTTGGAATTCGACGACGGGCAGGTGCGCATCCTGCGGCGATTCCCGTTCGGTGAGAGCCACGTGATGGCGCACTTCTCGCTCACCGGCGACCAGCTCCACCGGGAGCACGAGCAGTCGATCGAGGATCGCACGGTGCCGGTCGGCGACTAGCGGACGGTCCGAGTTCCGCAGATCCTCAGCTCCTTCGAAGGAGGCGATCCCACCGATGCGAACCGTCGTGCTCGTGGACGGCGAGCACTATCCCCCCGTCACGCGATGGGGCATCGAGACCGCGACCGAGCGGGGCCACGAGGTCGTGGGGGCGGTCTTCGTGGGGGGCATCGAGAAGATCGATCCGCGATCGCTGCCCGATGTGGGTGTTCCCACCAGGGCGGCCGGGGACGATCGCATGGCGGCGCTTGCGGACGCGATCGATGCCTGGCGGCCCGAGGTCGTGCTCGACCTTTCCGACGAGCCGGTCCTCGGATACCGGGAACGCATGGAGCTTGCCGCCGTGGCGTTGACGCGTGGGGTGCGGTACACGGGCGCGGACTTCGAGCTCAGACCGCCGCAGGACGGACCCCCGCTCGACGCACCCACCCTCGCGGTGATCGGCACCGGTAAGCGCACGGGGAAGACCGCGATCAGTGGCGAGGTTGCTCGGCTGGCGGCCAGGCGGGGCGACGATCCGGTCGTCGTGGCGATGGGCCGGGGTGGGCCGGCGGAGCCCCAGGTGGCCGAGGCCGGGAGCGTGCATCTCGATCGTCTGATCGAGCTCGTGCGATCGGGCCAGCATGCGGCCTCTGATTATCTGGAAGACGCGCTCACGACCGGCGTCACCACGATCGGGACCCGCCGGGCGGGCGGTGGCCTCGCCGGGGCGCCGTACGCCTCCAACCTGCGAGCGGCCGCGGAGCTCGCGGTCGCGCGCCGTCCCGGAGTGATCGTGCTCGAGGGGAGCGGGGCGGCCGTGCCCCCCGTCCCGTGGGACGCCGGCGTGCTCGTGGTGCCGGCGGGCGCCCCGGCAGAGTACCTGGGCGGTTACCTCGGCCCGTACCGGCTGTTGCGATCCGACCTGGTCGTTGTTACCATGGCTGCTGGCCCGCTCGCCGGGCCCGAGAATCTCTCCGCGCTGCGATCCCACGTCCTCCGGTTCCTCGATGAGTCGCAGTTGTTGATCACCGACTTCGTCCCGGTTCCGTTGGCCGAAGTACAGGATGCGCGGGTGTTCTTCGCTACCACCGCCCCCGGCGGTATCGCCGCCCGACAGGTCGAGCACCTGCGGGAGGCATCCGGATGCGAGGTGGTGGGGTGGAGCGCACGGTTGGCCGATCGGGCCGGCCTCGCGGAGGACCTCGACGCAGCCCAAGGGTACGACGTCCTCCTCACGGAGCTGAAGGCCGCCGCCGTCGACATCGGCGTCGAGCGGGCCCTCGCCCGGGGGGCGGAGGTCGTGTTCGTGGACAACCGTGCCGTGGTCGTGGAGGGGTCGACCGACCTCGACACCGCCCTGGGTGAGGTGATCGACCTCGCCCGAGAGCGAGGCAGTCATCGGGGGAAACGTTGAGCCAACCGATGGAACCGAGAGAGCCCAAGACGCCGCACATCGTCATCACCGATCGTGAGCCCGGCCTGCCTTTCTCCAAGGGCCTGATGGCTTCGCAAGTCATGGTCACGGGGTTGTCGCCTTACCGCGCGTACCAGGTGGCCGAGGCGATCGAGGATCGGCTGCGGGATCAAGGGCTCGCGTCGGTGACCTCCGACGAGCTGTCAGATCTCGCGCTCGCCGTGATCGGCGAGATCGCGGGAGAGCGATACGCGAAGAACTTCATCCGCTGGCGAGAGGTCGAGCGACTCGACGTGCCACTCGTGATCCTGATCGGCGGCACGACCGGCGTCGGTAAGTCGACGATCGCGACGCAGCTGGCCGCTCGACTGGGCATCGTGCGCGTGGTTGCGACCGATGCGATCCGCGAGGTGATGCGCTCGATGCTCTCCTCGGAACTGATGCCGACGTTGCACACGTCGTCCTTCCACGCGGATCAGGCGCTCCGCGAGCCGCCGGGCACGTCGTCCGACGCGCTGCTGCTGGGGTTCCGGGAGCAGACGGCGGCGGTGGCGGTGGGCATCAACGCCCTGATCGAGCGGGCGGCCCTCGAAGGCACGAGCATCGTGATCGAGGGCGCCCACATCGTGCCGGGGTTCCTCGACCTCGAATCGCATCGCGACCGGATCCTGGCGGTGCCGTTCGTCCTCGGCGTCGAGGACGAGGGGCGTCACCTCTCGCACTTCGCCACCCGCGAGGGTGCCGTGGCCTCGCGGCCCGCCGAGCGGTATGCGGCCGGGTTCGAGAACATCCGCCGACTGCAGCGGTACGTGAAGAGCCAGGCCCTGTCGCACGGCGTGCCGGTGTTGCCGAACTACAGCTTCGACCAGGCGATCGCCGCCGTGATGGACCTGGTGATGGAGCACACCACACAGCGAGCGTCCGAGATCCGTGACGTCGCGGACACGACCGCCGACCTGCCGATCACCGTCGACGACGGTGCCGAACACCCGGCGGACGATCAGCCGGTCGCCGAACACCCAGTCGCAGAACACCCAGTCGCAGAACACCCAGTCGCAGGAGGACAGACCGCATGAAGTTGTTCCTCGACACCGCTGACATCGAGGAGATCCGCGAGATCAACCGGTGGGGCGTGCTGTCGGGCGTCACGACGAACCCATCGCTCGTGGCCCGTGAGGGCCAGGATCCCGACATCGTCTGGAAGGAGATCCTCGAGACCGTCCCCGGCGACATCTCGCTGGAGACCACGGCGACCGAGGCCGACGCGATGTACGAGGAAGGGCTCGTGCTCGCCCAGAAGGCGCCCAACGCCGTCGTCAAGGTCCCGATGTCGGCCGAGGGGCTGGCAGCCGGCAAGCGGCTCGTGAGCGACGCCATCAAGGTCAACGTGACGCTCGTGTTCTCGCCCGCCCAGGCGATCCTCGCCGCCGAGATCGGGGCGTACATCGTGTCGCCGTTCCTCGGCCGCCTCGACGACGTGGCGAGCGACGGCATGGGCGTGCTGCGCGCGATCACCGAGATCTACGAGGTGCAGGGCTACGAGACGAACGTGCTCGCCGCCTCGCTGCGACACCCGATGCACGTCGTGGAGTCGGCCCTGGCGGGCGCCGACATCGCCACGATGCCGTTCGACGTCTTCGCGAAGCTCGTGAAGCACCCGCTCACCGACCTCGGCCTGGAGAAGTTCCTGGCCGACTGGCAGACGCTCCAGAACGACCTGAAGGGAGAGGCATAGCCTCATGGACACCACGACCGACCGAAGCGCTCTCGAACAGAAGCTCATCCCGGAGCTGCAGCGCATCGCCCAGGAGATGGGCATCGAGGGCACCCAGCGCCTGCGGAAGGCCGGCCTGATCGACGCGATCGTCGCCCAGGGCGGCAACGGGGCCGGTGAGGGCGCCGCGAGCCCAGCGCAGGGGGCGGTGGCCGTCGCGGAGCGCACCGCGGCCGACGAGCTGGCCTCGGCGACCGACACGGCAGAAGGCGCTGAGGCCGGGGGAGCCGAACGCGGGGTCGCCGACGCCGGCCGTGACCGCTCGGGCGACGAGGACGGTGATCGCGACGAGGACCGCGGCCGCGGCCACGATCGGAGCGGCGATGGCGACCGTGGCCGGAACCAGGACCGAAGCCAGAACCAGGACCGAAACCAGAACCAGGACCGTAGCCAGAACCAGGGCGGTGACCGCAACCAGAACCAGGGCGGCAGCCAGGAGCGGAATCGCCGGCAGCGTCCGTCCCGCGAGGACCGTCGTCGCATGCGGGAGGAGCGCCGGCTTCGAGAGGAGCAGGAGCGCGCCGAGGAGATGAAGAACGCCCCGACGCAGACGGGCATCCTCGACCTGCTGCCCGACGGGTACGGGTTCCTTCGCACGTCGGGCTACGCACCCGGGTCCGAGGACATCTACGTCTCGGTCTCGCAGGTGCGCAAGGCATCGTTGCGCAAGGGCGACGTGGTCGCGGGCAAGGTCCGCCGGCCGCGCGACAACGAGAAGTACCTCGCGCTGCTCGACGTCGAGACCGTGAACGGGGTCGATCCCGAACAGTCGAAGCAACGGCCGAACTTCGACAAGCTCACCCCGCTCTTCCCCGACGAGCGGTTCCGGCTCGAGTCGGGTCCGACCGCCGTGACCGAGCGGATCATCGACATGATCGCGCCGATCGGCAAGGGCCAGCGCGGCATGGTGGTGTCGCCGCCCAAGGCCGGCAAGACCACGATCTTGAAGCAGATCGCGAACGGCATCCTCAACTCGAACCCCGAGGTGCATCTGATCGTGCTGCTGGTCGACGAGCGACCGGAGGAGGTCACCGACTGGCAGCGCACGGTGACGGCCGCCGAGGTCGTGTTCTCGACGTTCGACAAGCCGACCGACCAGCACATCCAGATCACCGAGCTGGTGCTCGAGCGCGCCAAGCGCCTCGCGGAGTCGAAGCAGGACGTCGTGATCATGCTCGACAACCTCACGCGACTCGCCCGTGCCTACAACCTCGGCATGCCGGCGAGCGGCAAGATCCTTTCCGGCGGCATCGACGCCTCGGCCCTCTACCCGCCCCGCCGCTTCTTCGGAGCCGCGCGCAACATCGAGGAGGGCGGATCGATCACGATCATCGCGAGCGCGCTCGTCGAGACCGGGTCGCGCATGGACGACGGCATCTTCGAGGAGTTCAAGGGCACCGGGAACATGGAGCTCCGCCTCGACCGTCAGCTCGCGGAGAAGCGCATCTTCCCTGCGATCAACGTCGACGCCTCGAGCACCCGGAAGGAGGAGCTGCTTCTTCCACCCGAGGAGCTCGCGCTCGTGATCAAGTTGCGTCGCGTGCTGCACGCGCTCGACCCGGGTGCAGCGCTCGAGCTGCTCACCGACAAGATCCGTGCGACGAAGTCGAACGAGCAGTTCCTGAAGGAGATCGCCAAGAGCGGGAGCTGAGATCGTCCCGGTCGCGCAGGGAATAGCCGGGCGTTGGAACCGGTGCGAGGTACCCTCGAGCGGTCAGCGAAGGAGACGCATACAGATGAAGCAGGGCATCCACCCCGACTACCAGATCGCGAACGTCCACTGCTCGTGCGGGAACACGTTCCAGACCCGCTCGACCGTGGGTGAGATCCGCGCCGAGATCTGTTCGAACTGCCACCCCTTCTACACGGGGAAGCAGAAGCTCGTCGACACCGGCGGACGGGTCGAGCGGTTCCAGCGGCGCTACGCGAAGACGCAGGCTGCGCAGCAGGCAGCGCAGAAGAGCTAGTCGCGAGTGGCAGACGATCCGGCGGCCTCGCCGTCGCCCGCACCGCACCTCTACGGCGGCCAGGCCGTCGTCGAGGGAGTCATGATGCGAGGCGCGCGCCATTGGGCGGTCGCGGTGCGCCGGCCCGCCGGCGACATCCACCTGGAGTCGCACGACATCCGCTCGGTGGCCGACCGGCACCCGGTCCTGCGCAAGCCGTTGCTCCGGGGCGTGATCGTGCTCGGACAGTCGCTCGCGATCGGCATGCGGGCGCTGATGGTCGCCGCGAACCAGTCGGTCGACGACGACGAGCAGCTGACTTCGAGGCAGATCGGCGTCTCACTCGCGATCGCGATGGTGCTGTTCATCGGCGTGTTCATCCTCGGTCCGACCACCCTGTTCACGTGGGTCGAGACCAGACTGGGTGGCGGTGTCCCGTTGCTCATCGCCGAGGGCGTGTTCCGCGTGCTGCTCTTCGTCGGCTACCTCTGGCTGATCGGTCGCACGAAGGACATCCACCGGGTCTTCGAGTATCACGGCGCCGAGCACAAGACGATCGCGGCGTACGAGCACGACGACGAGCTCGTGCCCGGGAAGGTGGATCGATACCCGAAGGAGCACGTGCGCTGCGGCACGAACTTCCTGATCATCGTGATGATCATCACGATCTTCGTCTTCACGTTGTTCGGCACGCCCGGCCTCGTGTGGCGCATCGTCTCGAGGATCGTGGCGATCCCGATCATCGCCGGCGTGGCCTACGAGGCGCTGCGGTTGGGCGCACGGTTCCACGGGTCGCTCGTGATGCGAGCGCTGATGGCGCCGGGGATCTGGCTGCAGAAGATCACGACGCAGGAACCCGACGACTCGCAGATCGAGGTGGCGATCGCCTCGTTCGGCGAGGTGTTGCGTCGCGAGGACGAGGCGGCCGACGCAGCGGGATGACGATTGCATCGCCGGTCTCGTTTCCGCAAGATGCACGAGGTGGCCCGAGTGGCCATCCGGCAGGGGGTGTGATCCGCGGTGTCCACGGGTGAGACGGGACTCCCGCTCGTGGCGAGCGGCGAGCAGATCAGGCAGTGGGAGTTCGCGACGGTCCGTCGCGGATACGACCCGAACCAGGTCCGCGCGTACCTCGTGGCTCTCGCCGCCCACGTCGAGGGGCTCGAGCGTACGCTCGCCGACGCCCGTGGTCGCATCGCCGAGCTCGAGACCGCGCCCCCCGAGCCCGCCGACGTCGCCTACGAGCGCCTGTCGAAGCGCTTCGCGGGCGTGCTGGCCTCGGCCGACACCGAGGCGGAGCAGATCGTCGAGCAGGCACGAGACGAGGCGGCCCGCATCAAGGCCGAGGCCCAGGCGCGAGCCGAGGAGGTCCGCATCCGCAGCTCGCAGTCGGTGGTCGCCGCCCAGCAGGAATCCGACCGCATGCTCGCGAACTTGTCTGAGCGGCGGGAGGCCATGCTGCGCCAGCTCCACGAGATGCAGTCGCGCCTGCTCTCGGTCGCCGACGATCTCGAGGTCGCGATCCAGCCGTCGTCCACGCCGCCTCCGGAACCACTCGTCTCCCCGGGTGAAGGGATGGACACGCCGGTGACCGAGCCGGCCGAACCACCGGCGGATCCAGGAGCGCCGCCCCCGACGCCCGGACCCCGGGACGAGACCACGTCGCTGCCGATCGAGGAGCTCTGGGTCGCGACCGAGTCGCCGCCGCCCCACCCCGACTCGGGGCTCGCCCGGTTGTTCGACGAACCGGCGTCCGACGAGGCTGAGTTCCCGGACCTCCCCGACCTGAGCGACCTCGATCTCGATCTCGACGACGAGCCGGGCGGCGGACGCTAGCCGTCGACGATCGCCCGGCTCGTTCGGGCGATCGGCACGCCCCCTGGGATGATCGAGGACGTGAGCGACAATCTCGACACACGCCTCGAGGAGATCCAGGCCCGGCACGACCGGGTCTCCGCCGAGATGGCCGAGCCCGGCGTGGCCACCGATCCCGACCGATTCCGTTCGCTCGGGAAGGCGTTCGCCGAACTCCAGGAGATCGTGGTGCCCTACCGCGCGTACCGTGAGGCGGTGCAGCAAGCCACCGACGCCCGTGAGCTGGCCGCGCACGAGAGTGAACCGGAGATGGTCGCGTTCCTCGAGGACGAGGCCGCGCAGGCTGAGGAGCGCGCGCAACAACTCCGCTCGCGGCTCGGAACCCTCCTCGTTCCCAAGGATCCGAACGACGGCAAGGACGTGATCGTCGAGATCAGGGCAGGGGCCGGCGGTCAGGAAGCGGCGCTGTGGGCCGGCGAGCTCTACGAGATGTACCACCGGCTCGCGGAGCGCCATCGCTGGAAGACCGACACCCTCTCGAGCTCACCCAGCGACCTCGGCGGCTTCAAGGACGCCGTGCTCGAGGTACGCGGTCGCGATGCGTACGGCCGGCTCAAGCACGAGTCGGGCGTGCATCGCGTGCAACGCGTGCCGGTGACCGAATCGTCGGGGCGCATCCACACGTCGACCGCCACGATCGCCGTGCTCCCCGAGGCGGAGGAGGTCGAGGTGGAGATCCGCCCCGAGGATCTGCTGATCGACGTGTACCGGTCGAGTGGACCGGGCGGGCAGTCGGTCAATACCACCGATTCCGCGGTGCGCATCGTGCACGTGCCGACCGGCATCAAGATCGAGTGTCAGGAGGAGCGGTCGCAGCTGCAGAACCGTGAGAAGGCGATGCGCTACCTTCGTGCCCGACTGCTGCAGCGGGCGCAGGAGGAAGCCGCGGCCAAGGAGGCGGCTGCCCGCCGGTCGCAGCTCGGCTCGGGTGATCGCGCCGAGAAGATTCGCACCTACAACTTCCCCGACGGCAGGGTGACCGATCACCGCATCAAGCACACCTCGCACCAGCTCGCCGACGTGCTCGCCGGCGGCGAGGAGCTCGACGACTTCATCGATCGCCTCAACGCGGTCGAGCGCTCCCAGCAGCTGGCCGAGGGAGGCGAGGAGGAGCCGGCGTGAGGCCCTCGGAGGCGGTTCGGCGAGGAGCCGATTACCTGGAGCGTCACGACGTCGACGCGTCGCTGTCCACGGCCGAGCAGCTGCTCGCCGGCGTGCTCGGCACCGATCGCTCCGGGGTCTACGCACGCGAGGAACCGTTGCGGAACGCGGAGGCGAGGTCCTACGGCCGGGCGCTGTGCCGGCGGTGCACGGGCGTGCCGACCCAACACCTCACGGGGGAAACCGGCTTCCGACACCTGGTCCTGACCGTGCGCCCCGGCGTGTTCGTCCCGCGGCCGGAGACCGAGATCGTCGTCGATGCCGCGGTCGAGGCTCTGCCGGTGACGCCCGGCCCGCTGGTCGTCGACGTCGGCACGGGGGCCGGGGCGATCGCTCTCTCGCTGAAGCGGGAGCGCCCGGACGCGCGCGTGATCGCCGTCGATCGATCGCCCGAGGCTCTCGCGTTGACCGAGGAGAACGCCGCTCGAACCGGGCTGGAGATCGAGGTTCGCGCGAGCGACCTCCTCACGGCCCTCGACCCTTCCTCGACCGTCCCGATCGACCTCGTGGTCAGCAATCCGCCCTACGTCGAGGAGGGCGAATACGCCGCGCTGCCGGCGGAGGTGCGAGCGGATCCCGTGGAGGCGCTGGTGGGCGGGGTCGAGGTGTACGCGACGCTGTTCGAGCAGGCGTCGACCCGTCTGCGCGAGGGCGGCGTGGTCGTGGTCGAGATCGGGGAGCGGCAGGCGGCCGCGGTCGGCGAGAAGGCCCGTGAAGCGGGGGCGGCCGACGTCGTCGTCCTTCCCGACCTGGCGGGGCGCGACCGGGTGATCGTCGCGACGTGGCCGTGACGCCCGACCCGGTCGCCGAGGCCGTCGAGGCGGCGTTGGCCGGCCTCCTGGTGGTGTTCCCCACCGACACGGTCTACGGCGTCGCCACCCGCCCGGACGATCCCGAGGCGACCGCGCGACTCTTCGCGGCCAAGGGAAGGGTCCGTGACCTCACCCTGCCGGTGCTCGTCCCATCCGCCGCCGCGGCGCGGACGGTGGCCGAGCTGGACGCTCGGGCCGAGGCCCTGGTGGAGACCTTCTGGCCAGGGGCGCTGACGATCGTGCTGCCGCGTTCGAGGGTGAGCGCGCCGTGGGACCTCGGCGGTGACGGGTCGAGCGTCGGCGTCCGGATGCCGGCGCACCCGCTCGCCCGAGCGGTGCTCTCCGCGGCCGGCCCGCTCGCGGTGACGAGCGCGAACCGATCCGGTCAGCCGCCAGCCACCACCTGTGACGCGCTGCGGTCGGTGTTCGGCGACCTCGTCGATGTCTACCTCTGCGAGGAACGCCCACTGGAGGGCACATCGTCCACCGTGGTGGACCTGGCGCACGGCGTCCCTCGCCTGCTCCGCCGAGGCGACTTGAGCGCCGACGACATCGCGCGATTTCTGCCCGTCGGGGACGCGCTGCTAGACTCGCGCCCCTCTCCATGACCTCGATCCTGGTCGTCTGTACGGGCAACATCTGCCGTTCCCCCATCGCGGAGGGACTGTTGCGTGATGCCCTGGTCGCGCGGTTCGGCGCCGAGGCGCCGACCGTGGCATCGGCCGGCACGTGGGGGGTCGAGGGGTCGGCGGCCACCGCCGAGGCCGTGACCGCGGCGTCAGAGCGGGGCACCGACATCGCCGGACACCGGGCCCGCCGTCTCGCATCGGTTGCGATCACCGACGCCGATCTCGTGATCGCGATGGCGGGCGAGCATCGCGTCGCGCTCACCGACGAGCATGCCGCGGGGGACCGCGCGTTCACGCTCAAGGAGCTCGTCCGCTTGCTCGAGTCGCTGCCTCCGGTGCCCCCGGACGCGGGTCCAGACGCCCTGGTCGGTCGCGTCTCCCTGGCGGCCGAGGCCAGGCGGGCGGGGTTCACGGGGAACCCGTTCGACGAGGACGTGGCCGACCCCTTGGGACTCCCGCTTCAGAGCTACCGGGCGATCGCGTGGGAGCTCGACGAGTGGATCGGGAGGCTGGTCGACGGCCTCTACGGCGCGGCGACGGTGCCGGCGGCCAGCGAGGGCTGAGCGATGCGCATCGCGATGGGCAGCGATCACGCAGGCTTCCTCCTCAAGGAGGACATCAAGTCGTTCCTCGTCGGCGAGGGGCACGAGGTCGTGGATCACGGCACCGACTCGGAGAAGCCGGTCGACTACCCCGCCTTCATCGCCGCCGCCGCCCATGCCGTCGGGAACGGGGAATGCGAGCGGGGCATCGTGATGGGCGGGTCGGGTCAGGGGGAGCAGATCGCCGCGAACAAGGTGCACGGCGTGCGTGCCGCGTTGTGTCACGACCTGTTCCTCGCGGAGTTGTCACGCAGGCACAACGACGCCAACGTGCTGAGCATGGGTGGACGGGTGGTCGCACCGGCCTACGCGCGCGAGATCGTGCGGGTGTGGCTCGCGACCGGGTTCGAGGGCGGCCGGCACGTGCTGCGCCTGGAGCAGATCGCATCGATCGAGCGAGGGGAGCTGTAGCCATGAGCCAAGGAGCGAAGGGGCGGGAGTACGCGGCCGACTGGGAGGCGCTGAAGGCCACCGACCCCGAGGTCGCCGCGGCGATCGCGGGCGAGCTCGAGCGCGAGCGGACGGAACTGCGGCTGATCGCGTCGGAGAACTACGCGAGCCCGGCCGTGCTCGCGGCGATCGGCTCGACGATGAACAACAAGTACGCCGAGGGGTACCCGGGTCGCCGCTACTACGGGGGCTGCGAGTTCGTCGACGTGACCGAGCAGCTCGCGATCGACCGGGCGAAGGAGCTGTTCGGCGCCGATCACGCGAACGTGCAGCCTCATGCGGGCGCGCAGGCCAACATGGCGGTCTTCGGTGCGTTCCTCACGCCGAACGATCCGAGCGAGAAGGTGCTCGGCCTGGTGCTCGCGCACGGCGGTCACCTCACCCACGGATCACCCGTGAACGTGAGTGGCATGTGGTTCAACTTCGTCGGCTACGAGGTCGATCGCGAGACCGAGCAGCTCGACATGGATCGGATCCGCGACCTCGCGAAGGAGCACCGCCCGAAGATCGTGCTCGCCGGATTCACCGCGTACCCTCGCGAGATCGACTTCGCGGCGTTCAGATCGATCGCCGATGAGGTCGGCGCCCTGTTGTGGGTCGACGCGAGCCACTTCATCGGCCTCGTCGCCGGCGGTGCCTACCCGTCGCCGGTGCCGCACGCCGACGTCGTGACGTTCACCACGCACAAGGCGCTGCGCGGGCCGCGGGGCGCGATGATCCTGACCAAGGAGGAGCACGCCAAGGCGATCGACAAGGCGGTGTTCCCGATGATGCAGGGCGGGCCGCTCGAGCACTGCATCGCGGGAAAGGCCGTGGCCCTCAAGGAAGCGTCCACGCCTGCGTTCCGCGAGTACGCGGAACGCACCGTGCGGGATGCGCGGGCGCTCGCCGCGGGGCTGACCGACGAGGGTCTGCGCATCGTCTCCGGCGGCACCGACTCGCACCTTCTCCTCGCCGACCTGCGCCCGCTCGGCATCGACGGGAAGGTCGCCGAGACGGCCTGCGACGAGGTCGGCATCGCCCTCAATAAGAACCAGATCCCGTTCGACCCGAACCCCCCCTCGACGCCTTCGGGGGTCCGGGTGGGCACGCCGGGCCCGTCGACCCTCGGCATGGACGAGCCGGAGATGCGCGAGATCGCCAGCATCATGGCCGACGTGCTGAACGCCCCCGACGACGCGGGCCTCAAGGAGAAGGCCCGCGGGCGTGTACGGGACCTGATGCAGCGCTTCCCCGTTTACCCGTAGCGGTGTCGCGTGGCCTCGACGGGGCCGGTTGCCGGGCGTGCGACCGGGCCCTCAGACTGGCCCCAGCGTGAGCGCCTACCTGATCATCTTCCTCGCGGCCGCGGGGACGACGTTCGTGGCCACGCCCGTCGTTCGGCGCATGGCCGTGCGCATGGGCGCGATCTCCGAGCCGAACGACCGCACGGTACACGCGGTGCCCACCCCCACGATGGGGGGGCTCGCGATGTACGGGGGCTTCCTGGTGGCCATGGGCATCGCGTTGGTGCTGCCGTTCTTCGCCGAGGTGCGACGAGGCAGCCCGATCCCCTTGGCGGCGATCGCGACGTGCACGCTGATGGTCGGGCTCGGTTTAATCGATGATCGGCGGGGCACGAGCGCGCTCGCGAAGTTCACGGCGCAGGTCTTCATCGCGGGCGTGCTCGTGCTGATGGGTGCCGCGCTCGCGTTCTTCTGGATCCCCGGGCTCGGCGTGGTCGTGCTCGACCCCGACCTCGGGGTTCCCCTCACGATTCTGTGGGTCGTGGCCGTCGCGAACGCGGTCAACCTCGTCGACGGCCTCGACGGGCTCGCCGCCGGCATGATCGCGATCGCGGCCGCGGCCTTCTTCGTCTACGTGATCCGCACGGAGAACATGTTCGGCGACGCCTCGGCGGCCGCGATGCTCTCGGCGATCACGGTCGGGATCTGCCTCGGGTTCCTGCCATGGAACTTCTACCCGGCCAAGATCTTCATGGGGGACTCCGGCTCGCTGCTGCTCGGCATGCTGTTGTCGATCGCGACGATCAGCGGCATCGGCCGCAACCCGTTCCCACCGAGCGCCGGCGACATCGCCGCGATCACCGGCGCGGTGCTCGTGCCGCTGCTCGTGCTGTTCATCCCGCTGCTCGACGTGGTGCTCGCGATCGCCCGCCGCACGTGGCGCGGGCAGGGCATCGGCCATGCCGACAAGGAGCACATCCACCACCGGCTCATGGACATCGGCCACAGCCACCGGCGGGCCGTGCTGCTGATGTACCTGTGGAGTTCGCTGATCAGCGCGAGCGCGCTCGCGGTGGGGTTGATCGACGGGCGCACGACCGTAGGCCTGGTGTTGCTGGCGGCTCTCGGACTGTTCCTCGTCACGGCGCTCCCCGCCCTCGATCGCTGGAGGAGCAGGGGCGAAGGGTCCGCCGATGCTGCCGAGGGCCGGGACCCCACGCCGACCGGGTCGGAGCCGTCGGCCGAGGGTCAGGCGTGAGGGGTGGGCCGCGCGGCCAGGTTGACGAGCCGGGTCCTCCCCACTTGTCCGTTCCGTACAAGTGGTCGATGATGCATCTCCGAACCCGCGGGTTCCTGGCTACGTACTGACAGGTGATGATGCCCGCCGCCTCGACGCGCTGCGTCGGGGGGGAGGCCGAGGAGGGGGAGCGCGTGCCGAACGAGATCGACGTTCGCGTGGAACGCGTCACGAAGATGTTCGGTGACGCCGTCGCGGTGGACGACCTTTCGTTGGACGTCGAGGAGGGCGAGTTCTTCTCGATGCTCGGGCCCTCGGGGTGCGGCAAGACCACCACGCTGCGCATGATCGGCGGGTTCGAGGATCCGACGTACGGCACGGTCTACCTCGGCGGGCGCGACGTGACCGACCTTCCCCCGTATAAGCGTGACGTGAACACGGTGTTCCAGAGTTACGCGTTGTTCCCGCATCTCGACGTGAAGGAGAACGTGGCGTTCGGTCTGCGGCGCAAGAAGGTCGACAAGGCCGAGATCGAGACCCGGGTCAAGGAGGCGATGACGCTCGTCGACCTGATCGGGTTCGAGACCCGCAAGCCCCCCCAGATGTCGGGCGGTCAGCAGCAGCGGGTCGCGCTCGCGCGGGCGCTCGTGAACCACCCCAAGGTGCTGCTGCTCGACGAGCCGCTCGGCGCGCTCGACATGAAGCTGCGCAAGCAGATGCAGCTCGAGCTCAAGCGCATCCAGCGGGAGGTCGGCATCACGTTCATCTACGTGACGCACGACCAGGAAGAGGCGATGACGATGTCCGACCGCCTCGCCGTCATGCGCCTCGGCAGGATCGAGCAGCTCGGCGACCCCGAGACCGTCTACGAGAACCCCGCGACGGAGTTCGTCGCCGGGTTCCTCGGCGCCTCGAACATGCTCGAGGGTGAGTTGAAGGAAGGCGGGAACGGCGTCGCCACCGTCTCGCTGCGCGACGGTGGGACGGTGCAGCTGCCGACCACCCGCGTGCCGTCCGACGTGGCCGGCACGGTGAAGGTGGGCGTACGTCCGGAGAAGCTCACGATCTCGCGCGGGAGCGACGTGGCGGTTCCCGCGGGGCACAACCACGTCACTGGTCACGTGACGATGACCACCTACATCGGCGTCAGCCACCAGTACAAGGTCGAGGCCGTCGGCGGCACCATCATGACTGCGTACGTGCAGAACCTCGGCCGCGAGGAAGCACCCCGACAAGGCGAGGCCGTCACGGTGTCGTGGAAACCCGAGCACACGTTCGCCGTGGCGCCCCAAGAGGGCCTGATCATGGAGGAGGACGAGGTATGACTCACGACCGCAAGGACGTCGACCCGGGGTTCTCCGCTTCGTTGATGCGGGGCATGACGCAGCGTCGCGTTTCGCGGCGCGACCTGATCAAGTACGGCGGTGCCACCGTCGGTACCCTGAGTCTCGCGTCGATCCTGGCGGCATGCGGTGGCGACACGGCCCCGGGCAGCGGCGGCCAGACGAGCGGGGCGACCGTCGACTTCTCGGCGCCCCCCGGCGACACGATCAACTTCGCGAACTGGCCGCTGTACATCGACTCTGCCAAGGATCCGGACACGGGCGAGCGCATCCACCCCTCGTTGGTGTCGTTCACCGAAGAGACGGGCATCGCCGTCAACTACAACGACGAGATCCAGGCCAACGCGTCGTTCTTCGGTGAGCTCCTGCCGCAGCTGCAGGCAGAGCAGGACACGGGACGCGACATCATCGTGATCACGAACGGCCGAGAGTTCACGGCGTTGACCGTGAACGGCTGGGTGACCGAGCTCGATCCGTCGATGCGGCCGAACTTCGACGCGAACGCCGCGTCGTGGGCGAAGGACCCCGACTACGATCCGGGCAACAAGTACTCGATGGCGTGGCAGTCGGGCCTCACCGGCATCGGGTACCTCACCGAGAAGGTGAGCCGGCCGGTCACCACGATGGACGATCTGATGAACCCCGACATCGTTGGGACGTCGTCGGTCGGCATGATCACCGGCGACATGCCCGATCTGGTCATGATCAACCTCGGCATCGACCCCGCCAGCTCAGGCCCGGCAGAATGGCAAGAGGCCGCGGACTGGATCCAGATGCTCAAGGACTCCGGCACCCTGCGGAAGTTCTACGACCAGGGCTACATCGACGACTTCACGGCCGGGAACCTCGCCGCCTCGATGGCCTGGTCGGGCGACGTCCTCTACTACAAGATCTGGGAGAACAAGCCGTACGAGTGGGTCGTTCCCGATGGCGGGGCGCTCCTGTGGATCGACAACATGATGATCCCGGCGAACTCAGCCAACCCCCAGGGCGCGTACCAGCTGATGGATTACGTGTACCTGCCGGAGATCGCGCAGATGATCACGGAGTGGGTGGCGTACATGTCGCCGGTGCCCGCCGTGCAGGACCTGATCGCCCAGCACGCCACCGAGGAGAGCGGGGAGTACGCTGCGGACCTGGCGGACATGGCGGAGAACCCGCTCCTGTGGCCCGACGATGCTCTCCTCGCGCAGACCCCGTTCGGTCGCAACCTCACGACCGACGAGGAACGCGAGGAGTGGGACGCGATCTTCGTCCCGATCTCGGAGACGTAAGAGTGCCTCAGGATCAGTCCAAGGATCTCGCGCTGCTCACCGCGGCCGTCGCCGGCCAGTCCGGCGAAGAGCCGCCGAAGCGTGCCGACCAATTCCTCGCGAAGCGACGGAGCCGGGTCGCGTACGGGATCCTGGCACCCGGTGGCATCTACCTGATGCTCGCCTTCATCGTGCCGCTGATCCTCGTGGTCTACACCTCGCTGCAGAGCGGGGGACTGCTCTCCGGCGGCTATCAGTTCACCTGGGCCTTCGAGAACTACGCGGACGCGTTCGCATCGTCGAAGACCTTCATCGCCCGAGCCCTGCTGTACTCGGCCCTCGCCACCGTGCTCACGATCCTGCTCGCCTACCCCATGGCGTACTGGATCGCCTTCTATGCCGGCAGATGGAAGTCGACGCTCTTCTTCCTGATCCTGGTGCCGTTCTTCGTGTCGTTCGTGATCCGCACCGTGCAGTGGAACTTCATCCTCGCAGACGACGGCCTGCTCTTCGGCTTCCTGAAGGACCTGGGGCTCCTCCCTGACAACTTCCGGGTGCTCGCTGGTCCCGTCGCCGTCGTGGCGGGTATCACGTACAACTTCCTTCCGTTCACCGCGCTGCCGCTCTACGTCGCGCTCGACCGCATCGACAAGGGGCTCGTCGAGGCGGCGAAGGATCTGTACGCGACGAAGTTCGAGGCGTTCCGCAAGGTCGTGCTGCCCCTGTCGTTCCCCGGGCTGTTCGCAGCCCTCGTGCTGACGTTCGTGCCGGCGACCGGCGACTACGTGAATTCCAGCGTGCTCGGGTCCAACCGCACGACGATGGTCGGACAGGTGATCCAGACGAAGTTCCTGACGGAGGCCGACTACCCCGAGGCGGCCGCGCTCTCGGTGATCCTGATGATCGGCATGCTCGTGATCGCGCTCGCGTACGCCAAGGTATTGGGCACCGAAGACTCGACGCTGGCGGCCGCGGCATGAGCGCGGTCACCGTCGACCGGGTCGAGACCGTCGACCGCCCGCCGCTGCGCGTCAAGCGCAAGCGCTGGACCGCCTACATCCTGCCGGTCTTCACGATCGCGATGATCATCTACCTGGCGTTCCCGGTCTTCATCATGATCCTGTTCTCGTTCAACGATCTCCTGGGTGAGCGGCAGATCGCGGAGTTCACGTGCTGCACGACGCGGTGGTGGCGAGACATGTTCGCTATCCCGGCGCTGAACGAGTCCGTGAGGACGTCGATCCTCGTCGCGATCCCTGCATCGATCATCGCGACGGTCCTCGGTGCGCTGATCGGGCTCGTGCTGGGCCGGTATCAGTTCAGCGGGCGCGCGGTGACGAACTTCGTCATCTTCCTCGCGATCGCGATCCCCGAGATCGTGCTGGCCTCGTCCCTCCTGTCGATGTTCGTGCTCGGGAAGACGCCGATCGGTTTCGGATCGATCCTGTTCAGCCACATCGGCTTCGCGATCGCGTTCGTCGCGATCACCGTGCGTGCCCGGGTGCAGGGACTCGACCGCTCGCTCGAGAACGCGGCGCAGGACCTGTTCGCGACACCGTTCCAGGCCTTCATGCGGGTGACGATGCCGCTGATCCTGCCGGGTGTCGTCGCAGGATTCCTCCTGGCATTCGTGTTGTCGCTCGACGACTTCGTGATCACGAACTTCGTCGGCGGCGCGGTGAACACGTTCCCGACGTGGGTCTACGGAGCGACCCGGATCGGCGTGCCGCCGCAGGTGAACGTCTGGGGCACGCTCCTGTTCATGGCCGGCCTTCTCACCGCGGGGTTGAATCTCGCCACGAGCTTCCGGTCGAGCCGCAAGGCGGCCGAGGGCGAGGTGGTCGGTGCCAGGGCGGCCGTGGGTGCCGGCAAATGAGGGACCTCCTGACCGATGTACGCCGGGTAGGGTCGACGCCGCCGACTTCGTGAAATCTTTCACAAAGTCACGAGGAAACCGCCTCTGACCTGCGGAAACGGATGTTGCGTTCCTTTGACGGGCTTCCGGCCGCGCCCCTATACTTGCCGCGCCCATGCCGGGACGCGACCCAGGGGAAGCGTGGAGGGGAGCCAACCAGGCCTGGAGCGTGATCGGCACCCTGCTCGCCGGCATCGTCGTCTGGGGGGGTGTCGGCTGGCTCCTCGACCGGTGGCTCGGCTTCGACGGTTTGTTCCTTCCGATCGGGATGCTGCTCGGCGTCGGCGCCTCGATCTACCTGGTCTACGTGCGACACGGGAGACACCCTGACTGAGCGGCCGGAGCGCGAGATGGTGCGGAGGGCGATCGTGCCCTCGCTGCTCGCCTTCGTGGTCGCCTCCGTCGTCGCCTGGGCCTTCGGGGGACCTGAAGCCGCCGTCTCGGCCGCGATCGGGGTCGCCGTCGTCTTCACGAACTTCGCCGCGCACGGATGGTCGCTCGGCCGCGCCTCGACGATCTCGATCACCGCGGTGCACGCGGTGGCCCTCGTCGGGCCGGTCGTGCGCATCGGCATCGTCGTCGGGCTGATGTTCCTGTTGGACACGTTCGCCTGGTTCTCGCCACTCGCCTTCGGGCTGACCGTGGTGCCCGCCACGATGGCGCTGCTCGTCTACGAGGCTCGACTCACGATGCGCGGTGTGGGCGGCCAGCTCCAGATCCCCGCAGACCCGTCGGCCGCGCGAGCCAACGCCGCGCTGGCCGCGAAGGAGAACGCCTAGATGCTCTCGACCATCACCTCGGCCATGACGTCAGCGGTCCTGGCCTTCGTCCCGCCGAGCGAGGGAGGGTTCAGCGACAACGAGCTCGGACCCGAGATCTTCGACACGCCGTGCCTGATCGGCAGCGGCGAGCACTGCTTCAACAGGGCGTCGGGGCTGATGGTCCTGGCCGCCGTCATCGTGATCGTGCTCTTCGTGGCCGGGGCGCGTGGCGGCCGGCTCGTGCCCAAGGGCCTGCAGAACCTGGTGGAGTCGCTGGTCGATTTCATCCGCAACGGCATCGTGATGGAGGTCATGGGCCCCGATGGCTTGGGCTACGTGCCGTTCCTCACGTCGATGTTCGCCTTCCTGTTCGTCGCCAACATCTTCGGCATCATTCCTTTTTTGAACTTCCCGGCGACCTCGCGCATCGCGATCCCGGCCTTCCTCGCGATCCTCGTATGGTTCATCTTCAACATCGCGGGCATCGCGAAACAGGGGGCCGGCGGCTACTTCAAGAGCCAGCTGTTCCCACCCGGCGTGCCGACCGCGCTCTACCTCCTCGTCACGCCGATCGAGTTCGTGTCGACGTTCCTCGTGCGACCGTTCTCGCTGGCCGTCCGACTCTTCGGCAACATGTTCGCCGGCCACCTGATCCTCACGATCTTCGCCCTCGGCTCCGCGTACCTGTTGCTGGAGCCCGTCACGATCGTCTTCGCGCCCTTCGCGTTCCTGCTGATGGTGTTCATGACCGCCTTCGAGGTCCTCGTGGCGGCGCTGCAGGCCTACATCTTCACGATCCTCACGGCCGTCTACATCGGCCTGGCGATGCATCCCGAGCACTGACCGAGACTTCAACGGAAGAACCGAGAAGGAGGAAACACATGTTCCACGTTCTCGCGCAGGCGGCCGAAGGCGGCCTCACCGGCGATATCGGCGCGATCGGCAAGGGTCTCGTGTACGGCCTCGCCGCGATCGGGCCCGGCATCGGCATCGGCTTCCTGGTCGGCAAGTCCGTCGAGGCGATGGCGCGTCAGCCCGAGGCGGCCGGCATGGTGCGCACGACGATGTTCCTCGGCATCGCGTTCGTCGAGGCGCTCGCGCTCTTCGGTTTCGTGTTGTCGTTCATCGTCTGAGGTCTCCGAGCCAGAGAGGAACGACATGGTGAACACGTTGATCCTGGCCGCGGAAGCGACGGCCGGACAGGAGGAGGAAGCAGGCGGCATCAGCGTGCTGATCCCGCCGATCGTCGAGCTGATCGTCGGCGGACTCGCCTTCCTCATCGTCTTCTTCGTGCTGTGGAAGTTCGCCTTCCCGGCCCTCAACAAGACCCTCGCAGCCCGGTCCGACAAGATCCAGGGCGAGATGGAGCGAGCCGAGTCCACTCGGTCCGAGGCCGATTCCCTGCTCGCCGAGTACCGCCAGCAGCTGGCCGGTGCCCGCGACGAGGCCAACCGAATCATCGAGGAGGCGCGCAAGACCGCCGACCAGCTCCGCCGAGACGTGCAGGCCAAGGCCGAGCAGGAGTCCCAGGCCACGGTGGTGCGCGCGCAAGAGGAGATCCGCGCCGAGCGCGATCGCGTCTTCCAGGAGCTCAGAGCGCAGGTCGCCGAGATCGCGGTCGAGCTCGCCGGTCGCGTGGTGGGCGAGTCCCTCGACCCGAGCGCCCACGAGCGCCTGATCGACGAGTACATCGACCAGGTCGCGGGCGGGAATGCGACGAACTGACATGACGCGCGACGAGGAGCTGATCCAGGGCTACGCCGAGGCGCTGTTCTCGGTCGCGCGCGCCGAGGGCGTCCTGCCCACGGTCGAGGACGAGCTCTACGGGTTCGCGAAGGGGCTCGAGCAGCACACACCACTGCGTGAGGCCCTGACCGATGCCGCGCTGCCCGCAGAGAACAAGAAGGCGGTGATCGCCGAACTGGTGGGCGATCGAGCGAACCCGGTCACGGTCACGTTGCTCGGGTTCGTGGTCGACGCGGGCCGGGCGCGGGAGCTGCCGAAGATCGTCGAGCACCTTGCCCAGGTAGCGGCCGGCGAACGTGATCACGTCCTCGCCGAGGTTCGGAGCGCGGTCGAGCTGAGCGAAGCGCAACGCGACCGCATCGCCCGCGCGCTCTCGCAGGCCACCGGCCGTTCGGTCGACGTGAAGGTCGTCGTCGACCCTTCGGTGGTCGGGGGGATCGTTGCGAGGGTGGGCGACGAGGTCTTCGACGGGTCGGTGTCGAGCCGGCTCGCATCCGCGAAGCAACACCTAGGCACCTAAGGGAGCTGGAACCACACCATGGCACTCAACCTTGACCCCGCGAGCATCGCGGAAGCCCTCAGGAAGAACGTCGAGAGCTACACGCCGGAGGTCTCACGCGAAGAGGTCGGTCGCGTGATCGAGTCCGGCGACGGCATCGCGCGTGTCGCCGGGCTGCCGCGCACGATGGCCAACGAGCTGCTGGAGTTCCCCGACGGGCTGCTGGGCATGGCGTTCAACCTCGACGAGGACGAGATCGGATGCATCGTGTTCGGCGACGCCGCCCTGATCGAGGAGGGCGACCCGGTGACCCAGACCGGACGCATCCTCTCGATCCCCGTCGGCGACGCGTTCCTGGGCCGGGTGGTCGACGGCCTCGCCCGGCCGATCGACGACAAGGGTCCGATCGCGGCCGAGACGACGAGGAACCTCGAGGTGCAGGCGCCCAACGTCGTCGCCCGCCAGCCCGTGAAGGAGCCGATGTACACGGGCATCACCGCGATCGACGCGATGACTGCGATCGGTCGCGGGCAGCGGCAGCTGATCATCGGCGACCGCCAGACCGGAAAGACGGCGGTCGCCCTCGACACGATCATCTCCCAGAAGCAGTACTGGGGCACCGACCAGGCCGTGAAGTGCATCTACGTCGCGGTCGGCCAGAAGGCGTCGACGGTGGCCGAGGTCGTCGAGACCCTCCGCGAGAACGGGGCGCTCGAGTACACGACCGTCGTGAACGCGGCCGCCTCCGACCCCGCGCCGTTCCAGTACGTGGCCCCCTACTCGGGAGCCGCGCTCGGCGCGCACTGGATGGACAAGGGCGATGCGGTGCTGATCGTCTACGACGACCTGTCGAAGCAGGCGGTGGCCTACCGTGAGATCTCCCTCCTGCTGCGACGTCCGCCGGGCCGCGAGGCGTACCCCGGCGACGTGTTCTACCTGCATTCCCGCCTGCTCGAGCGTTCCGCGAAGCTCTCCGACGAGAACGGGGGCGGGTCGATGACGGCGCTGCCGATCATCGAGACGAAGGGCGGCGACATCTCCGCGTACATCCCGACGAACGTGATCTCGATCACCGACGGGCAGCTGTTCCTCGAGTCGGAGCTGTTCTTCTCCGGCGTGCGCCCCGCGATCAACGTGGGCGTCTCGGTCTCGCGCGTGGGTGGCTCGGCGCAGATCAAGGCGATGAAGAAGGTCGCCGGACGGCTCCGCCTCGATCTCGCCCAGTTCCGCGCGCTCGAGGCGTTCGCACAGTTCGGATCCGAGCTCGACAAGGCGTCGCAGCAGCAGCTCGCCCGCGGCGCACGCGTCGTCGAGGTGTTGAAGCAGCCGCAGTACGACCCGCAGCCGGTCGAGCGGCAGGTCGTCGCGATCTACACCGTGACCGGCGGCTACATGGACGACTACCCGGTTGAGGACGCGAAGCGCTTCGTCCAGGAGTTCGCGACGTTCCTCGAGACGCGCAACCCTGAGGTCTTCACGGCGATACGCGACACCGGCGACCTCTCCGATGAGACCGAGGAGACGCTGAAGGCGGCGATCGAGGCGTTCCATGAGGTCTTCGCTCCGACGGAGACCGGCCCGGGGTCGGGGGCTGCGCTCGGCGAGACGACCCCGCCCGACGAGATGAAGCCCGACGTGGGCTGGGACCGGATGTCCTCGGTCGACGACGACGAGGAGGGTCCGGGCGTGGGGTTGCTCGAAGAGCAGACGCCGGTCGATGACACGGAGGCACCGAAGGAGTAGATGGGCGCCCAGCTACGCGTCGTCCGTCGGCGGATCCGATCGGTCCAGTCGACGAAGAAGATCACCCGAGCGATGGAGCTCATCGCGAGCTCGCGCATCGTGAAGGCGCAGCAGCGCGTGGAGGCGTCGCGCCCGTACGCGATCCAGCTCACCGAGGCGATGGAAGACCTGGCTCGCAACTCGGGCTCGTTCTCCCACCCCCTGCTCGAGGAGCGGGCCGAGCCGCGGACGGCCGGGGTGCTCGTCTGCACGTCCGACCGAGGTCTCGCCGGCGCCTACACGGCGAACGTGATCAAGGAAGCCGAGGGCGTGCTCGCGTCCGTGCGCGACCGAGGGCTCGAGCCGGTGCTGTACGTGAGCGGCAAGAAGGGCGTGGGCTACTTCCGGTTCCGCGGGGTCCCGATCCGCGCCGAATGGCAGGGGCACACCGAGGTGCCGGGCTACGACGTCGCGCAGGAGATCGGGACTCGGCTGATCGACGACTTCGCGGCCGGGGAGATCGACGAGCTGCACTGCGCGTACACCGACTTCCGCTCCGCGTTCACGCTGCGCGCGACCGCCAAGCGGTTCCTGCCGATCGCGCCCGAGGAGATCTCTGGCTCCGGCACGAAGACCGTGCATGCCGAGTACCTGTTCGAGCCCGCGCCCGAGCGCATCCTCGATCACTTGCTGCCGCAGTACCTGATCACGAAGGTGTACGCGGCGCTGCTCGAGTCGGCGGCATCGGAGAACGCCGCGCGCCGACGCGCGATGAAGGCCGCGACCGACAACGCGGACGAGCTGATGAAGATCCTCACCCGGCAGGCGAACCGCGCCCGCCAAGACGAGATCACGACCGAGATCATGGAGATCGTCGGCGGGGCGGAAGCCCTCGCCGCGACAGCGGAGGAATGACGATGGCGGAGACGAACGGACGCGCGAAGGGTCGCGTGGTACGGGTGATCGGGCCGGTGGTGGACGTCGAGTTCCCGCCGGCGGAGCTGCCCGAGATCAACACTGCACTGACGCTCGACGTCGACCTCGGCGGCGAGACAACCACGATCACGTGCGAGGTTGCCCAGCACATCGGCGACGCCACCGTGCGCGCGATCGCCCTGAAGCCGACCGACGGTGTCGTCCGGGGCGCCCCCGTCGAGAACACAGGCTCCCCGATCACCGTGCCGGTGGGCGAGGGCGTGCTCGGTCACGTCTACAACGTGCTCGGGGAGCCGCTCGACACGACCCCCGACCAGATCAGTCCCGACACCTACTGGCCGATCCACCGCGATGCGCCCCCGTTCGCCGACCTCGAGCCGAAGAAGGTGATGCTCGAGACCGGCATCAAGGTGATCGACCTGCTCGAGCCGTACGTGCAGGGTGGCAAGATCGGCATGTTCGGCGGTGCCGGCGTCGGCAAGACCGTGATCATCCAGGAGATGATCCGCCGCCAGGCCGAACAGCACGGCGGCGTCTCGGTCTTCGCGGGTGTGGGAGAGCGGACCCGCGAGGGAAACGACCTCTTCATCGAGATGACCGAATCGGGCGTGATCGAGAAGACCGCGCTCGTCTTCGGCCAGATGGACGAGCCCCCCGGCGTGCGTCTGCGTGTGGCGCTGTCGGCGCTCACGATGGCTGAGTACTTCCGCGACGAGAAGCACCTCGACGTGCTGCTGTTCGTGGACAACATCTTCCGGTTCACACAGGCGGGTTCGGAGGTCTCGACCCTGCTCGGCCGCATGCCGAGCGCCGTGGGATACCAGCCGAACCTCGCCGGCGAGATGGGCGACCTGCAGGAGCGGATCACCTCGGCCGGAGGCCGCTCGATCACGTCGTTGCAGGCGATCTACGTGCCGGCCGACGACATCACCGACCCGGCGCCGCACGCGGCGTTCGCGCACCTCGACGCGACCACCGTGCTCTCGCGCGACATCGCTTCCCTCGGCATCTACCCGGCCGTGGACCCGCTGGACTCCTCGTCGCGGATCCTCGACCCGCGCTACGTCGGCGAGGAGCACTACGCGGTGGCCCGGAGGGTGCAGGAGATCCTCCAGCGCTACAAGGACCTGCAGGACATCATCGCGATCCTCGGCATCGACGAACTCTCGGAGGAGGACAAGGTCGTCGTGTCGCGGGCACGCAAGATCCAGCGCTTCCTGTCGCAGCCGTTCTTCGTGGCGGAGCAGTTCACCGGCTTGCCCGGGAAGTACACGCCGGTCGACGAGACGATCGCCTCGTTCAAGGCACTCACCGAGGGCGAGTACGACCACCTGCCCGAGCAGGCGTTCTTCCTCGTGGGCGGTATCGAGGAAGCCGTGGAGCAGGCCAAGCAGATGGAGGCGGCGTAGTTGGCTCAAGCAGCCGAAGGCGGTCGCGCGATGAGTGGGCTGCTCGAGCAGCCGAAGGCGATCGCGCCATGAGCGGGTCGCTCGACGTGCACGTCGTCACCCCGGAGCGGGAGGTCTGGTCCGGCCCGGCCGAGACCGTGATCGCGCGCGGCGTCGACGGCGAGGTCGGCATCCTCACGGGGCACGCGCCGATGATGGTGCAGCTCGCGATCGGGCCGCTGCGCATCCATCGGGAGGGTGACGGCGAGCTCGCCGCCGTGATCGACGGAGGATTCATGCACGTGACGAGCGCCGGCGGCGAGGAAGGCAGCGACCGTGGTACACGGGTCGACGTGCTCGCCGCGCATGCCGAGCTCGCCGGCGACATCGACGTCGACGCCGCGAAGGCGAGGGCCGCCGAGCTCGAGGAGCGGCTGCAGAACCACGACACGCAGCTCGCCGAGGCCGACGTGGCCGCGATCCGGGGCGAGCTCAAGAAGGCCTTGGCCCGGATCGCCCTCGCCACCGTCGGCAGCTGAGCCTCGGTCCCACGCCCGGGCCCGGCGCCCCCTACACTGTGAGCCCCATGGAACGACTCCTGGTCACGGGAGGGGCGCGATGCACCGGCACGATCCGGGTCGCAGGCGCCAAGAACTCCGCCCTCAAGCTGATGGCCGCGGCGCTGCTGGCGCCGGGGCGGACGATGTTGCGCAACGTTCCGCACATCCGCGACTGCCTGACGATGGGCGAGGTGCTCGAGCGCCTCGGCGCCGGCGTCGCGTGGCAGGGGGGCACGGTCACGATCGACGCCACGGAGCTCACGTCGGTGGAGGCGCCCTACGAGCTCGTGCGGCGCATGCGTGCCTCGACCGCGGTGCTGGGATCGTTGCTCGCCCGGGCGGGCCGGGCGAGGATCGCGATGCCGGGGGGCGATGAGATCGGCTCGCGCCCGATCGACCTACACATCCACGGCTTGCGCAGGATGGGGGCCGAGATCGGCTCCGAACACGGTTTCCTCGTCGCGGAGACGCGCGGGCTGCACGGCGCCGCGATCACGCTCGACTACCCGAGCGTCGGCGCGACCGAGAACCTGATGATGGCGGCCGTGCGCGCGCGGGGTACGACGGTGATCGACAATGCGGCGCGCGAGCCCGAGATCGCCGACATCGCGGGCTTCCTCGGCGCGATGGGAGCCCGCGTCGAGGGGGCGGGCACCAGCACGATCGAGATCGAGGGCGTCGAAGGACTCATCCCCGCCGACCACGTGGCGATCCCCGACCGCATCGAGACCGGCACGTGGGCGGCAGCCGCGGTCGCGACCCGCGGCGACGTGACGCTCGAGCACGCGCGGCCCGATCACCTCGACCTGCTCCTGCAGAAGCTGAGCGACGCGGGGGCCGACGTCGCGATGACCGAGCAGGGGCTGCGCATCCGTCAATCCGAGCGCGCGAGCGCGATCGACTTCGTCACACTGCCCTACCCGGGCGTCGCGACCGACTTCCAGCCGATCCTCATGTCGATGCTGGCGACCGCCGAGGGGACGAGCATCGCGACCGAGAACGTCTTCGAGAGCCGGTTCCTCTACGTGGACGAGCTTCGTCGCATGGGGGCGGACATCCGGACTGAGGGGCATCACGCGGTGATCCGCGGGGTCGATCGGCTCTCGGCGGCCCCGGTGCGGGCGCTCGACATCAGGGCCGGCGCCGCGATGGCGATCGCGGCACTCGCCGCCGACGGCATCACGGAGATCTCCGAACTGCACCATCTCGATCGCGGCTACGAGGGGTTCGTCGAGAAGCTGCGGGCGCTCGGGGTCGAGGTTCGCCGGGTCGAGGAGCCGGCGATCCGTCTGTCCTAGGAACCCTGCCGATGATGCCCGGACCCCCCAGACGGCCCGACCTGCGGGCCGACGGATCGCCCATCGGCACGGCGATCGCCTCCGGTCCTTCGGTCGCGACGCTCCCCGACGGCCGTCCCAAGGTCATGTGGCGGTTCCTGCCCACCGTGGGCATCGCGCTGCTCGGTTTCGTGCTCGGATCGCTCGCCGCGGTCCCGTTGTTCGCGCTGCTCGGCGACACCACCGACGGAGGCGCCAGCGGCGTCAGCGAGCTCGCTCAGGGCATCGCCGTCGACGTTGTGTTGGTCGGGACCCTGCTCGTGTGGCTCCGCATGCGGCACCCCGGCTGGCGCGAGGCCCTGCGGCTCGTTCCGTCCTCGCGGGTGGCTCGCGAGGTCGCGATCGGCGCCGGGCTCGGTGTGGCGGTGCGCATCGTGGCCGGCATCGCCGCGGCGATCGCGATCTGGATCCTCACCGCCGTCACGAACGAGGATGTCGAGGTGCCGACGCAGGTGACCGAGGGCCTGCAGGGGTTCGAGCTGGTGGTCTTCGCGGTGTTCGCGGTCGTCGTGGCGCCGATCACGGAGGAATTCCTGTTCCGTGGTCTGATCTTCCGCTCGATCCGTGATCGCCACGGGGTGGCCCTCGGCGCCATCGTCTCCGCGCTCCTGTTCGGCGTGATCCATTACGTGCCCGGTCCGTGGCCTGACGCGCTGGCGCTGCAGATCACGATGGTCGTCACCGGTCTCGGCCTCGCCCTCGTTTACGAACGACGCAGGACGCTGCTCTCGCCGATCGTCGGTCATGCCGCATTCAACCTGATCGCCGTCTCCGTGATCGTCTCCGACGCGCTGCGCTGATCCGTGCGGCCGTCTCCCATGGACGACCTCCGTATGCTGGGGCCGGCAGGGGAGGTGGGGATGTTCGAGTTCCCGCGGGAGGAGTGGTTCCGTGCGCTGGCCGATGAGATCAACGCATCGGCCGACTACCGGACGGCGGCTTCCGACTGGGAAGGCGACATCAGTTTCGTGATCGAGGCCGATCCCGATCGCGGCGTGGCCTCCGACGTCTGGGGGTACCTCGACCTGTGGCACGGCGCCTGCCGGGGAGGGAGGTTGATCGCGCCGGCCGAGGGCGCGGCCGCCGAGTTCGTCATCTCCGCGACGTACCGCCGCTGGAAGGACGTCGTGCGCGGCGACCTCGACCCGGTCCGCGCGATGATGCAGGGGAAGCTCCGCGTGCGTGGCGACCTGCCCAAGATCCTCCGCTACGTGCAGGCGGCGCACGAGCTCGTCGTGGTCTGTGGCGCGGTGCCCACGAGGTTCCCCGACGAGGCGTGATGCGTGCGGTCGTCTTCGTCGAGCCCGGGAAGGTCGAGGTGGCCGACGTCGCGGAACCGAGACTGCGGGAGCCCTCCGATGCGCTCGTGCGGGTGAGGCGCGCGGCGATCTGCGGCTCGGACCTGCACTTCCTGCACGGGAAGACCCCCACGGCTCCCGGTGAGGTGCTGGGCCACGAGGCGGTCGGCGTGGTCGAGGAGGTGGGTGCCTCGATCCGTACCGTGCGGCCAGGCGATCGTGTCGTGCTGTCGTTCGCGGTGGCGTGTGGCGCGTGTTGGTTCTGCGCGCACGGACAGACGAACCTGTGTGAGCGGGCCGCGGTCTTCGGCGCGGGACCGTTCGGCGGCGGACTGCCCGGCACGCAGGCGGAGCTCGTGCGGGTGCCGTGGGGCGACGTCAACCTGCTCCCGGTGCCGCCCGGCGTCGACGACGAGCGGGCGATCTTCGTCGGCGACGTGCTCGCGACCGGCTCCCACGCGGCCTCGCTCGCTCGGGCGCACGCCGACGATGTGGTCGCCGTCTTCGGCGCCGGTCCGGTCGGGTGGTGCGCCGCGGCGTCGTTGCGGGCTCTCGGGGTCGAGCGTGTGTTCCTGCTCGATCGTGAGCCGGCCCGGCTCGCGCTCTCCGGCGCTGCGGGGGCCACGGCGCTGCACGTGGGGGAGCGCAGCGCCGAGAGCGTGCTGGCCGAGGCCACCGACGACCGAGGCGCCGACGTGGCGATCGATGCCGTTGGGGCAGCCGACGCCTACACGGCGGCGACCGCGGTGGTCCGCCGTGGCGGGCGGGTCGTCGTGGCCGGGGTGTACGCGGGCGAGTCGGTGGAGCTGCAGCTCGGCGTCGCCTGGGCGCGGGCGCTCGAACTGCGGTTCACGGGTATCTGCCCCGTCCACCGCGAGTGGCGGGAGGTCATGCGACGGGTCGAGGAGAGAACGATCGACCCACTGCCGCTCGTGAGCGACCGCATCTCGCTCGGCGAGGCCGTCGCCGGCTACGAGCGATTCGATCGCCGGCTCGCGACGAAGGTGCTGATCGAGCCGTGACCGCGGCCAGGGTGGCGCTGGAGGGATCCGATCCGAGCGGGCTCGCTGAGCTGCTGGCCGGCCTGCTCGAGCAGCACCTGGCGCGTGAGCCCGAGCGCGCGGTGCACCTGCGACGGTCGGTCGTCGTGCTTGCTGCGCCCGACGCCGGCGTCGCGGTGACGGTCCGGCTGTCGCCCGGCAGCGTCGCGGTCTCGGACGGGATCGCACCCGACGCCCACCTGCGCGTGGTGGCGCCGGCCGATCGGCTGCTCGCGCTGGCCGGCGCCCCCCTGCGCGCGGGACTGCCAGATCCGCTGCACCCGGACGGTCGCGCCGCCCTCATCGACGTGCTCACCGGCCGGGTGCGCGTGCACGGGATGCTGCGGCATCCCAGGCGACTCGGGCGTTTCACGTCCCTGCTGACGGTGCAGGAGTCGCCGCGGGATCGGCCCGGTCGGTGACGTCGAGGACCCCGTCCCGTCCCGACGTGTCCTCCTGGATGCGGCGGGGCGCGCACGACCGCCGCTGGCTGGCTCCGGCGGCGGTGCTCGTGGTCGTGCTCGTCACCACGTTGGGAGGGTTCGTCGCGGCGGCCGCGCTCGCGGAGCCCACGGGTCCGCCGGTGTCGATCCCCGGCGTCGTCTCGGTTCGGCCGCTCACTGGATGGGAGCCGGCGGCGCCTGGTTCCGTCGGGGATCGGCGGTTCGTTCGGGTCACGCGGGGCGGCGGGACGCTTGCCGCGGTCGCCTGGGGCCCGTCCGCCGATGCCGAGGCGTTGGCGGTCGAAGTGCGCGACGAGCTGCTCGGTGAGTCGCTCGATCAGCTGTCGGTCTCAGAGGTGCTCGTCCCGGTCATGCTCGACCAGGGCCTCGAGGGGCAGCGGTTCACGTTCGTGGGCATCGACGCCGAGACAGGCGCGGCGGTGGAGGGGGAGGTCACGACCGTGATCTCGCCCGACGGCCAAGGGGTAGTGTTCGTCGGTCTCGCTCCCGAAGGGCTCCTGGCGTTCGTCGATGGGGACATCCACACGATGGTGAGCCGCGCGATCGTCGGGCGGGCTGCATGAGCGCCAGCGACATGCGCCTGGGCCGGCGGCTGCACCACACCGGGTTCCTGCAGCCGAGGCAGCCCGCGTTCTGGCTCTTCGTGCTGATCGTGGGCCTCACCGGCGTCGTGACGGTTGCCGAGCAGAGCCTGTACCGGAACATGTCGCCGAGCGGTTGGGCGCTGTCGTGGTTGCTGCTGGCGCTCTACGGCCTGCCCGTCGTGCTCGTGGTGTACGTGCTCGACCTGTACGAGCGCGAGCCCGTGCCGCTGCTCGCAGCGGTGTTCGTCTGGGGCGCGGTCGCCGCGACCACGTTGTCCGCGATCGGCAACGCCGGGTGGGGCCTCACCGTCGCCCGCCTCGCCGGCCCCGAGTTCGCCGCGCGATGGACCGCCGCGCTCACCGCACCGTTCGTGGAGGAGACACTCAAGGGGTGCGGCGTCGTGCTGATCTATCTGATCGCCCGCGACGAGGTCGACGACGTGATGGACGGGTTCGTCTACGGGGCGATCTGCGGGCTCGGTTTCGCGATCGTCGAGGACGTCTTCTACTTCATGGCGGTCTTCGGCGGGCAGCCGTCGGGCGTTCTGCAGGGCTTCTGGCTGCGCGTGGTGGCGAGCGGCCTGTACGGGCACGTGTTGTACACGGGCCTCGTCGGCATGGCGATCGGGGTGGTCGTCTCCCGCCGGGCGACGGAACCGCTGCGGCATCGGCTCTGGGTGGCGGCGGCACTCTGCGCGCTGGCCGCGCTCGCCCACCTGTTGTGGAACTCCCCGATCCTGACGCTGTTCCCAGAGGAGCCGTGGATCGGGGTCGACTACCTGCTCGTGGTGTTCGCCACCGCGGTGAAAGGCCTGCCGCTGCTGGTGTTCGTCGCGATCGCGGTGACGCTGGCCCGGCGACGCGAGCGACGCTGGCTCCACGAGGCCCTCGCGGGCGAGATCGGGCTCGACGGCATCTCCGCCGTGGAGCTCCACCTGCTCGAGAACCCACGGCGGCGACGGGCGGCCCGGCGCGCGATGCGCCGGCGGGCCGGCTCCGGGGCGGCGGGGCTGCTCCACCGCCTCCAGCGTGAACAGGTGAACCTCGCGATGGTGGCTTCACGCGTCGGCGACGGCGACGACCCGGCGCTCGCTCGGCAGCGCGCGTACTGCCGGTCGCTCCGCGACGCGCTGCGGGCGATCCCCGCCGCCGCCCCCGCGGGCGACGAGGGTCCGGAGGGCGGCGGGTAGGCTGCCGATATGGACGTCGACGCGCTGGTCCGGGGGGTGTTGGGCGCCGACCGTCGCGCGGTCGCCCGCGCGATCAGCGCCGTGGAGGACGGTGACCCGGGCCTCGAGGCGCTCTCCGAGGGCATCTTCTCGAGCACCGGACGTGCCGCGACGATCGGGCTCACCGGCGCGCCCGGGGTCGGCAAGTCCACGCTCGCCGCCGAGCTCGTCCGCGTGTGCCGGGCCCGCGACCTGCGGGCGGCCGTGCTCGCCGTCGACCCGACCTCCCCGTACACGGGCGGAGCGCTGCTCGGGGACCGGGTCCGCATGCAGGAACACGCCACCGACACGAGCGTCTTCATCCGGTCCATGGCCACCCGCGGCCACCTCGGCGGCATGGCGCTCGCGGCGCCCGAGGCCGTCCGCATCCTCGACGCGGCCGGGTACGAGCGGGTCGTCGTGGAGACGGTGGGCGTGGGTCAGGCGGAGGTCGACGTCGCCGCGGCCACCGACAGCGCGGTCGTGGTGCTCGCCCCGGGCATGGGCGACGCCGTGCAGATGGCGAAGGCGGGCATCCTCGAGGTCGCCGACGTCTTCGTCGTGAACAAGGCCGACCGTGACGGCGCCCAGGAAGTGGTGCGCGAGCTGCGCCAGATGCTGCACCTCGGCGCCGCACGCGACTGGGATCCACCGGTGCTCACGACCTCGGCGATCGACCACGGGGGGGTCGAAGCGGTGTGGGAGGCGGTCGAGTCGCATCGCACGCACCTGGCCGCCACCGGGGCGCTCGCCGAGCGGCGCCGGGTGCGCCTGCTCCGAGAGGTGGAGGCGCTCGCCGCCGAACGGTTCCGGCGGCAGGTGGCCGCGGCGCTCGAGGCCGATCCGTCGCTCGCCGGCGACCTGGCCGAACGCCGCGTCGATCCCTACGGGGCCGCCGCTATGCTGGTCGACAGGGCGGTCCGGTAGTCACGTCCATCGGCGCGGGACCGCCGGCTCGGCACGACCCGGAGGTCCGATGAGCGACGTGAACGGTGAGACGACAGCACCTCCGAGCGAGGACCGCTCGCACACGTCGCTGTCGGGTCAGCCCGTCCCTGCCCTCGTCGGCCCCGACGACGTCGCGGACCGCGACGAGGACGTCGCACTCGGGCTTCCCGGATCGCCGCCGTACACGCGGGGGGTCTACGCGTCGATGTACCGGGGCCGGGTCTGGACGATGCGCCAGTTCGCCGGCTACGGCACGCCCGCCGAGACGAACGCCCGGTGCCGGTTCCTGCTCGACCAGGGCCAGGGCGGGCTGAGCGTCGCGTTCGACATGCCCACCCTGATGGGGTTGGACTCCGACGACCCGCGCAGCGAGGGGGAGGTCGGACGGTGCGGCGTCGCGACGGACTCCCTCGACGACTTCGAGGCGCTCTTCGACGGGATCCCACTCGGCGACATCACGACGTCGATGACGATCAGCGGGCCGGCGCCGATCGCGTTCGCGTTCTTCCTCGCGACCGCGGAACGCCAGGGGGTCGCCTGGGAGCGCCTCGGCGGCACGCTGCAGACCGACATCCTGAAGGAGTACATCGCCCAGAAGGAGTGGCTGTTCCCGCCGCGCCCTCACCTCCGACTGATCGGCGACCTGATGGCCTTCTGTGCCGCGCGCGTCCCGAGGTTCCACCCGATCAGCGTGAGCGGCTACCACATCAGGGAGGCAGGTGCGACCGCCGCTCAGGAGCTCGCGTTCACGCTGGCCGACGGCTTCGCTTACGTCGAGCTCGGCCTGCAGCGGGGCCTCGACCCGGCGGTCTTCGTGCCGGGGCTGTCGTTCTTCTTCAACAGTCACATCGACCTGCTGGAGGAGCTCGGGAAGTTCCGGGCCGCCCGTCGTATCTGGGAACGGTGGCTGAGGGATCGGTACGGCATCGCCGACGCCGATGCCCGGCGCCTGCGGTTCCATACGCAGACCGCTGGGGTGTCGAACACCGCGCAGCAGCCGATGAACAACGTCGTGCGCACGGCGGTGGAAGCGCTCACGGCCGTGCTCGGCGGCACCCAGTCGCTGCACACGAACGCGCTCGACGAGGTGCTCGCGCTGCCCACGGAGCACGCCGCCCGCCTCGCGCTGCGCACCCAGCAGGTGATCGCCTTCGAGAGCGGCGTCGCCGACGTCGCCGATCCGCTCGGCGGTTCGTACGTGGTGGAGCGTGCGACCGACGAGATCGAGGCGCTGGCCGAGGAGCTGTTCGCCCATATCGACGAGATGGGCCGAGGCTCGATGCTCGAGGGCGTGCTCGCCGGCATCGAGCGCGGATGGTTCCAGGGCCTGATCTCGGAGGCGGCGTTCGAGGAACAGCGACGACTGGAGTCCGGCGACCTCGTGAAGGTGGGCGTGACGGCATTCGCCGACCCGGGGGCGGCCTCGGTCGACACGCTCGTGATCGGACCCGAGGCCGAGGCGGAGCAGCGCGAGGCCGTCGGGCGGACCCGCTCGCAGCGCGATCGGGCCGCGGCCGACGGGGCGCTGGCCACGCTCGTCTCCGCCGCGGCGGACGAGGACGCGGATCTGATCGAGCCGCTGATCGGGTGCGCTCGCTCGCGGTGCACCGAGGGCGAGATCGTGCAGGCCCTCACCACCGTGTTCGGCGGCTACCGAGAGACTCCTCGGTTCTGACCCTCGGCCCGCGGAAGCTCTGCACGTGTGCTCCCGGCATTGACGGATGCGACCAGCGCTCGGTAGCCTCGAGGGAGCTTCATGCAGCCCGTTGCAACTGCAACATTACGGATGTACACGCTCGTGCGGGCGGGAGGTTTGGTCGGTGCACGTACCTGATGGATTCCTGAGCGCAGGGGTCTCGGTCGCGACCGGGATGGTGTCGGCCGGTGGCATCGGCTATTCCCTGATGCGGGCCAAGGAGTCGCTTTCCGATCGACTCGCACCCATGGCGGGGCTCGTGGCCGCCTTCGTCTTCGCGGTGCAGATGTTGAACTTCCCCGTCGCCGCGGGCACCAGCGGGCATCTGCTCGGCGGGGCGCTCGCGTGCATCATGGTCGGCCCGTGGGCCGGCACGATCGCGGTCGCCATCGTGCTCGTGGTGCAGGCGCTCCTGTTCGCAGACGGGGGGCTGACGGCGCTCGGCACCAACATCCTGCTGATCTCGATCATCCCCGGATGGAGCGGGCTCGCGATCTTCTTGGGCATCAGGAGGTTCCTCCCCGCCAACCGCGGCTCCGTCGTCGCCGCGTCGTTCTTCGCGGGACTGCTCTCGGTGCTGGTCGCGGCGTTCGCGTTCACGATCCTGTACGCGATCGGCGGCACCGGCGATGCGCCGCTGAGCACCGTGCTCACGGCCATGCTGGGAGTGCACTTCCTCATCGGGATCGGCGAAGGCTTGATCACGGCCCTCACGGTCGGAGCGGTGGTCGCCGTGCGCCCCGATCTCGTGTACGGGGCGCAGGATCTCGTGCCCGAGCTGCAGCTCGGCTCCGACCTCGCGGTCGAGGGGTCCCGACGATGACCCGCACGGGCATCGTCGCGATCGTGGTCGGTGGGTTGATCGTTGCCCTCGGCCTGGCCTTCTTCGTGAGCCCGCTCGCCAGCTCGAGCCCGGACGGCCTCGAGAAGGTGGCGACCAACGAGGGCTTCATCGAGACGGCCGAGGACCACGATCTCGCCGACAGTCCTCTCGCCGGCTACGGGGTGGAGGGGGTCGGCGACGAGTCGCTCGGCACCGGCCTCTCGGGGATCATCGGCGTCGCGATCACGGGCGGCATCGCCCTCGTGCTCTTCGGCATCGTCCACGCCCGGCGCCCGCGATCCGAGGACGACCACGACGCGAGGTCGCCCGCCACCGCCGGCTGAGCAGGGGACCGGTGTTCCTGTGAGCGGCAGTCACGCGCACGCGCTGTACTTCCACGGCCACAGCGTCGTGCACCGGCTGGCGCCGGAGACGAAGCTCGTCGCGCAGTTCCTCTTCGTGCTCATCGTCGTGGCCACCCCTCGGGAGGCGTTCTGGGCCTTCGGGATCTTCGCAGCCCTCGTGCTCCTCGCCGCCGCGTGGGCGTCGATCCCGGCGACGTTCCTGCTGCGCCGCCTCGCGATCGAGATCCCGTTCGTCGCCTTCGCGTTCTTCCTGCCGTTCGTGGGCCAGGGCGAACGCGTCGACGTGCTCGGCGTCTCGCTCTCGGTCGAGGGGCTCTGGGGGGCCTGGAACATCCTCGCGAAGGCCACGATCGGCGTGCTCGCGAGCTCGTTGCTCGCCGCGACCACGACGATGGCGGAGTTCCTCACCGGGTTCGACCGGCTGCGGGTCCCGAGGGCGTTCACGTCGATCGCCTCGTTCATGGTGCGCTACATGGACGTGATCGCCGACGACATGCGCCGCATGCGGATCGCGCGCCAGTCGCGAGGGTTCGAGGGCCGGTGGATCTGGCAGACCAAGGCGATCGGGCAGAGCGCCGGGGCGCTCTTCATCCGGGCGTACGAGCGCGGCGAGCGCGTCTACCTCGCGATGGTCTCACGCGGCTACTCGGGCTCGATGCCGGAGATGGGTGAGGCCCACGCCAATGCGCGGCAGTGGCTCACGGCGTCGATCCTCCCGGCTGCGGCGTTGCCGATCTGCGCGATCGCGTGGATGCAGCAGGCATGACCGAGTCCAGGGACCCCGTGACCGGACCGGCCCTGGAGGTCAACGACCTCGCGTTCGCCTATCCGGGCGGTACACAGGCGCTGTTCGGCGTGGACCTCTCGATCGGGTCCGGCGAGCGGGTCGCGCTGCTCGGTCCCAACGGAGCCGGCAAGACCACGCTCGTGCTGCACCTGAACGGGGTGCACGCGGCGCAGGCCGGATCGGTGCGCGTGGGCGGGCTGCCGGTCGTGAAGGAGCACCTGCAGGAGGTGCGACGCCGCGTCGGCATCGTCTTCCAGGACCCCGACGACCAGCTGTTCATGCCGACGGTCCGCGACGACGTGGCGTTCGGGCCCGCGAACCTCGGCCTGCGAGGTGAAGACCTCGACGAACGCGTCGTCCAGGCGCTCAGGTCGGTCGGCATGGAGGCCTTCGCAGACCGCGCGCCCCACCACCTGAGCTTCGGGCAGCGACGGCGGGTGGCTGTTGCCACCGTGCTCGCGATGCGGCCGCAGATCCTGGTGCTCGACGAACCGTCGTCCAACCTCGACCCTGCGAGCCGCCGGGAGCTCGCCGACATCCTGCGAACGCTCGACATCACGATGCTGATGGTCACCCACGACCTCCCCTACGCGTTGGAGCTGTGCCCACGTTCCCTCGTGATGAACGGTGGGCGGGTCGTCGCCGACGGGGCTACGGCGGAGGTGCTCGCCGACGAGGCGTTGATGGCGGCCAACCGCTTGGAGCTGCCGTTCGGGTTCTTCCCCGCGTTGGCGGAGGCCGAGCGGGCCCGGGGCGAGACGCGGAAGCCTTAGCCCGCCTTCGCGGCGCAGGTCGCGCACCGACCCGTGATCGCGAAGTGGGTCAGGTCGGCCTCGAAGCCATGGTGTCGCCGGATCAGATCCTGCAGGGCATGGGCCTCTGCGAGTGAGAGCGGGTCATCCTTGCCGCATCGTCCGCACGTGAGGTGCACGTGCTCTGCTTCCTCGGTCTTGTGGTACTCGGCGCCGGTCTCGAGGTGGGAGTGGGACAACACGCCGACATCTTCGAGCAGGGTGAGCGTGCGGTAGACGGTGGAGGCGTTGACGCCCGGCATCTCGCCCTGCACCTTGCGGGCGATCACGCTGGGGGAGATGTGTCCCTGGGTGCGCATGACCTCGGTGACGATCGCCCGTCGCTGTGGGGTCATTCGAAGCCCCCTGCTGCGCAGCTGATCCATCACGTCGGCGTAGTCGTGTCCGGTGCGTTCCACGCGCCGATAGTAGCAGGGCGTTGCAGGTGCAACGCCCGTTGCAGGTGCTTGGCATGGCCGCTCGGTAGCATCGAGCCATGACGGTCATGGTCACCGGGGCCTCCGGCCCGGTCGGGCACGCCCTCGTGCCGCTGCTCGCCCGAAAGGACGAGGTGAGGGTCGCGATCCGCGATCCCGACGCCGCGGAACCGCTCCGCGCGCTCGGGGCGAAGGTCACGATCGGCCGGCTCGACGAGGCGGACGATCTCGCAGAGGTGCTCCGAGGGGTGTTCACGCTCGTGCATCTGGTCGGCGGACCCGACCAGGTCGACGACGACGCCCTGCTCGCCGCGAACCACGGTTCGACCGTGCGAGCGGTGACCGCCGCTCGAGAGGCGGGGGTGCGGCGGATCGTGTTCGTCTCGGTTCCGGGAGCCTCGCCGGCGTCGGCGGTGCCGTTCCTGCGAGCCAAGGGTCTCGCAGAAGAGGTCGTGGTCACGTCGGGCCTGCAACATGCCGTGATCCGGAGCGCCCCGGTCGTGGGCGCCGGCTCACTCTGGTTCGCCGCCACGGTGGCCGGCGCGCTTCAGGTGCCACCGATCGTCTGGGGGTCCGGCCGACGGCGGGTCGCGCCGGTTGCCGTCGGTGACCTCGCCGCTACCCTCGCGGTCGCCGACGACCTCGACGAGGACCTCGCCGGTATCTGGGGCCTCGAGGGTCCCGACGTGGTGGCCGCCGACGAGGTGCTCGCGCTGCTCGCCGGCCCCGCCGCCCGACCCGACCATCTCGAGGGCGAGACGGCGCGCTCTCGCCTCTCGACTCTGTTCGAGCGCCCGGTCAGTCGCCACGTCGTCGACGCTCTCATCACGTCGGCGCGCTCGGACGCACCCGATGCAGCCGAGCGGTTCGGCCTCTCCACGACGCCGTTCGCCGACGCCATGCGGTCGGCCGTCGCCTCGGCGGCGACGGCCGACGCCGCGGCCCGGTAGCATCGCCGCCACGATGGGCGACTCCGTGAGGCTCGAGGTCGACGACGCTGTCGGTATCGTCCGGCTCGACCGGCCACCGGCGAACGCGATCGATCTTCAGCTCGCGACCGAGCTCAACGACGCGATCCGTGAGGCGGCCGACCGCGATGAGGTCGGATCCCTCGTGCTGTGGGGTGGCGAGCGCATCTTCGCCGCGGGCGCCGACATCAAAGCGATGGCCGAGTGGGGCCCCGACGAGGTGCGGCCGACCGTCGACGCGCTCGGCGCGGCGTCCGACCTCCTCGCTGAGATCCCCAAGGTCTCGATCGCGGCCGTCAACGGCTTCGCGCTCGGCGGAGGGCTCGAGCTCGCCCTTGGGGCGGACCTGCGGTTCTTGGCCGACGACGCCACCGTCGGCCAGCCCGAGATCACGCTCGGGGTCATCCCCGGAGCCGGGGGGACGCAACGCCTGACCCAGATGATCGGTCCGAGCGGCGCCCGCGACCTCGTCTACTCGGGGCGTCTCGTGCGGGCCGACGAGGCCCGCCGCCTCGGCATCGCCGACCGCGTGGTACCGGCGGCCGACGTGCTTCCCACGGCGGTCGAGGCGGCTCGGGCGTTCGCCCGCGGTCCGCGGCAGGCGCTCGCGGCCGCCAAGGCCGCGATCGGGGCCGCGCTCGTCTCGTCCGGTCCTGAGGGCATTGCGCGGGAGCGTCGGCTCTTCCTGGATCTGTTCGGCACGGCCGACCAGCGCGAGGGCATGCGGGCGTTCCTGGAAAAGCGCGATCCGCGCTTCGGCGCCTGACCCGGCCTGCATCGGTTCCCGACCTCCTGGCCTCCGAACCTATGCAGTCACACTCCGTTCACGTCGCGGAATGAACCGATGCCGTTCGCCGTTCGAAGAACGTGCAAAGCGGGACCGACACCCCGAGCCGTCCGCCGGTCCCGTCCGAAAGGATGTGAACGACGTGGCAGAGGAGAGGTACCGGGGCGCGGCCGTCCGGACGCTCCCGCGTCCGAACCGCCAGTACGCGGGCGATCGCGTCTGCGCCGAGCGAGGCTGCGACACGAAGCTCTCGCGCTACAACAAGTGGCAGTTCTGCTGGCAGCACGAACCGGTGCACAGCTACGTGCCTCGCGGCAAGCGCAAGAGCCGGAAGGCCGCCTGAAACACCCGCCGACGATCGACCCCGACCACGAGGCCCTCCCCCGGAGGGCCTCGTTCCGTTCCGGGGTCGGCCGTTCGAGGGTTCCCCCGGACGGCGTACAGCGGGGGATCCCTTGAGTTCCTCAGATGTTCTGTCGCGCACAGGGTGCAGCCCTCAGGTATCCCCGATTCAAGGTAGCCGCGGGTGGTGCCGATGCAGGGTGCAGACCGCTCCCCCCGAGCGTGGAACCCTTTATGACGAACGAGATCGCCGAGCCTCCTGCGATGCGAGAGGGCGCCTGCCCGTACTGCGAGCGAACCGTGCTCGTCTACGAGGAGCCGCCTCGCTGCCCGCTGTGCGCCTGCCCGTTGGACGAGCACACCGTGCACCCGTTCCGCTTCCCGGGGGCCAGGGCCCCGGTCGACCCCGAATAGCCGGCCCGAGCACGGCCTCATTCGACCAGCAGCACGCGTCGTCGCCCGCGGACGTCGCTCACCAGCTCGATCGCGTCGGCCCGGTCTAGGTCGTCGAGTTGCACGGTGCCCTCGACCAGCCATCCCTCCTCGAGCGCGACTTCACGGCCCACGCCCGGCAGCAGTCCGGCGTCGAGGGGCGGGGTCACCCACTGCCCATCGAGAGCGACGGCGACGTTGGCGATCGTGGCCTCGGTGATCTCTCCCCGGTCGTTCATGAGCAGGACCTCGTCGGCGTCGGGGTGGCGGGCCCTCGCCTCCTCGTAGACGCCGCGCAGGCTGTTCTTGTGGAACATCATCGGGTCGGCGTGGTCCACGGGGTGGCCGCGGTCGACCGCCACGCGAACGGGTTCCGCTGACGTGACGAGCGCGGTGGCGCCCACGTCGACCGCGCCTCGGCGGTCGACGGAGACCCGGAGCCGGGCTGGCCGGTCGGGGAAGCGCGCCGCCGCCTGCTGCAGGGCCGTCACCACGGCTCGTTCGTCGTACGCGAACCCGAAGTAGGCGCTCGACTCCCGCAGACGCCTGAGGTGCCGATCGAGGTGGCGGAACCCCTCCCCAGGGTCGTGGCGGAGCGTCTCGTACAGTTCGAACCGCGGCCGCTTGGCCGTCAGCACCTGCGCCTTCGCGACCGTCTCGTCGTACTCGCCCTCGGCGCTCGACCCCCACGTGATGCCGCCCCCGACCCCGTACTCGGCGGTGTGGCTGTCGGCATCGAGCACCACCGTGCGGATCGGCACGCTGAACCGCGCGGCGGGAGCGTCCGAACCGCGCGGGGAGAGGACCCCGATCGCTCCGCAGTACACGCCTCTCGGAGAATCCTCCAGCTCGGCGATGATCTCCATCGTCCGGACTTTCGGCGCCCCCGTGACGGAGCCGCACGGGAAGAGCGCCCGGAAGACGTCGACCAGCGACGCGGTGGGCTCGAGGTCGGCCGAGACCGTCGAGGTGAGCTGCCACACGGTCTCGTAGCGCTCGAGGTCGAACACGTCGCTCCAGGTCACGGTGCCCGTGCGAGCGACCCGCCCCATGTCGTTGCGGAGCAGGTCGACGATCATCGCGTTCTCGGCGCGATCCTTCACCGATCCCCGCAGGCCGGCCGCGACCTCGTCGTCCTCGGCTGACCACCGCCCCCGGCGCGCGGTGCCCTTCATCGGCCTCGTCGTGATGCGGCCGTCGTCGATGCGGAAGAACAACTCCGGGGAGGCCGAGAGGACCCGGTAGCGCCCGAGGTTCAGGTGGGCGGCGTACGCGCCCCGCTGCGCGTAGCACAGGTCCCGGTAGAGGCCACGATCGTCGCCTTCCACCCTGGATCGCAACCGGAGCGTGTGGTTGACCTGGTAGGTGTCGCCGGCCGCGATGTGCTCGCGGATGCGGACGATCGCGGCGTCGTAGGAGTCGCGATCGACCGAGGGGCGCCACGCGTCGGTCCCGGTCCGAGGGGGGCCGTCCTGCGGTTCCGGTAGCACGGTGCGCTCGCGATCCTCGAACATGGCGAACCACGCCAGCGGCAGCCGTGCGAAGGGATCGTCGCCTGCCCCGTCCCGCACACGCATCGCGGGGTCGAGGCCCGGCGCCGCCTCGTAGGCGACGAAGCCCGCGACCCACATACCCCGAGCGGCTGCGCTCTCCGCTGCCGCGATCACGCCCGCGACTTCGTCGACCCGCAGCGCCTCGAGCACGCCCGCCGGCCCGATCAGGCGGAACGAGTCCGAGGCGCCCGTCAGGTCGTCGAAGCGCGCCTCGATCATGCCGGAACGATAGCGGTACGGCCATTGACGGGGCCCCTTCACTGGGGTCATCGGCGTCCACGCCGCCGTGTTGCCGTCCGGCGACGTGCTGTTCGACGAGCTGCCGGGATCGAGCCTGGCGCCGGCCCGCGTGTTCGATTCGCGGCCATCGTGCACGTCGGGCTGACCGCGGTTCCGACGGTAGCCTTGTCGTCATGGCGTCGAAGGGTTCCGTGCTGGTCGCGATGTCGGGCGGTGTCGACTCGTCCGTCGCCGCGTGCCTCCTCGCCGAGCAGGGGTACGAGGTGATCGGGTCGCACATGCGGCTCGTTCTCGACGGAGTCGAGCACGGCTGCTGCGGTCCGGCCGCGCTGGCCGATGCCCATGCGGTGGCGCGGATCGGCGGGTTCCCGTTCGAGATCGCGGAGATGACGGCGGAGTTCGATCGGCGGGTGATCGATGACTTCATCGCCGAGCACGAGGCGGGCCGCACGCCGAACCCGTGCGCCCGGTGCAACGGCGAGATCAAGTTCGGCGCCTTCCTCAGGCGAGCCGACGAGCTCGGCGTCGACATGGTGGCGACCGGGCACTACGTGCGGAGCGACCGGAGCGCGGACGGCACCTGGCATCTCCGCCGCGGGGCGGACGGGGCCAAGGATCAGTCCTACATGCTCTACATGCTGGGGCAGGGCCAGCTCGCGCGGTCGTTGTTCCCCGTGGGCGACATGCCGAAGCGGCAGACGCGGGCGCATGCCGAGCGGTTCGGCCTTCCGGTCGCGACGAAGCCCGACTCGCAGGAACTGTGTTTCGCGCCGAGCGGCGACGCGGGCGGGTTCGTGCGGTCGCGGGTGCCGGCACTCACGCACCCGAGGGGTGAGGTGGTCGACGCCGAGGGTCGAGTCCTCGCCGAGCACGACGGCACGTTCGGGTTCACGGTCGGGCAGCGGCGGGGGCTCGGCGTCGCCCTAGGCGAACCGGCCTACGTGCTCGAGGTCGATGCGGCGCACAACCGCGTCGTCGTAGGGCCGCAGGAGCTCCTGGCACGCGGGGGACTCCTCGCCGACCGGCCGTCATGGATCGCAGGGGGACCGCCCGCCGACTTCCCGTTCGAGGCGACCGTGCGCATCCGCTACCGCGGCGACGACGTCCCCTCGCTGGTGGAAGCGACGCCAGGTGGGTTCCGGGTGGAGTTCCGTGAGCCGCAGCGGGCGATCTCGCCCGGTCAGGCGGCGGTCGTGTACCGGGGCGACGAGCTCCTCGGCGGCGGCCGCATCGTCGAGTCGTTGCGCTGACCTCCGGCCCTCGTCGGTCAGGTTCGGAGCCGTCGGCGGCCTCGGCTATCATCGCCTTCCGAGCCGAGAGGAAGGGACACACCCTGAAGCTGCTGCGGCGCCGCGCCAAGAGCTTCGACATCCAGGTGCAGGACCTGGTGCTGCACATCTCCGCACCCGAGGACTACGCCGAGGAGTCGCGCGCCGCCGCGCTCAGCTTCTGGGAACAGCTGCAGAGCTACGCGCTGCGCTACCCGGCGTTCCGCGAGAGCAAGCGTCCGCTCGATCGCATCACGGCCGACGCGCCCGACATCGTGAAGGAGATGGTGCTGGCGGCCACGAGTGCCGGGGTCGGGCCGATGTTCACGTTCCGAGGGGCGGTCGTCGACCAGGTGGGGCGCTTCCTCGGGGAGCAGCTGCACGAGCTGACGGTCGCCTGCGACGGCGACTACCACATCCGATCCCGCAAGCGCATGAAGCTCGGGGTCAAGCGCCGTGGCGGCGAACCGATCACGGTGGCGCTGCCCCCGTCGCAATCGGGGGTGGGGGTCTCCACGACGCTCGGCCGCGGCCGCGGAGGAGCCGGCCCGGACGGGCTCGCAGTGATCGCCGACACGTGCATGCTCGCCGATGCCGCCGCCGCGGGCGTGCAGGCGGTGCTGGGGAAGCCGGGGGGCTTCCATCGCTCGCTGCAGTACCTGCGTCAGGTCCCCGGCGTGCACGGGGGCGTGATCGTCGCCGGCCTCGAGATCGGCCTCGCCGGCGGGGTGGAGATCGCCGCGTGAGCGCTCGGGCGAGGCCGACCGGCACGGCTCGGGCGCCCGACGAGCGCGAGCGGGCCGAGGCGAAGCTCCGCGTCGAGGAGCTGCGGTCCGAGATCGAGCACCACCGCTACCGCTACCACGTGCTCGACGATCCCGAGGTCGCCGACGCCGAGTACGACGAGCTGATGCGCGAGCTGCGCGAGCTCGAGGATCGATTCCCCGAGCTGCAGACGCCCGATTCGCCGACGATCACCGTGGGGGGTGCCCCCGCGGACCTGTTCGCACCGGTCGCCCATCGGGCCCCGATGCTCTCGCTCGACAACGCGTTCAGCTTCGAGGAGCTCGACGCCTGGGCGGCGCGCATCGAGCGAGGGGTCGGCGCCGAGGCCCGCTACGCGTGCGAGCTGAAGATCGACGGGGTCGCGTGCGCGCTCACGTATGAGCGGGGGCGCCTGGCGAAGGCGGCGACCCGCGGTGACGGACGCATCGGTGAGGACATCACCTCGAACGTGCGCACCGTGCAGGGCATCCCGCGCACGCTCACGGTCGACGATCCGCCAGCCGTCGTCGAGATCCGAGGCGAGATGTACTTCCCCGTCAGCGCGTTCGAGCAGCTGAACGTGCAGCTCCTGGCCGCCGGCGGCAAGGCGTTCGCGAATCCGCGCAACGCGGCCGCTGGGTCGCTTCGCCAGAAGGACCCCAAGGTGACCGCGTCGAGACCGCTGCGGCTGTGGGCACACTCGTTCGGCTATGCCGAGGGCATCATGTTCGATTCGCACCTGGGGTTCCTCGACTGGGCGGCCAAGGCCGGGCTGCCGGTCGCACCGACCACCGAGGCGCGCGACTCGATCGACGGTGTCAAGGCGTTCCTGCGGCACTGGGAGTCGCACCGGCACTCGGTGGACTGGGAGATCGACGGCACGGTGATCAAGATCGACCAGACCGACCTGCAGCGCGAGCTGGGTGCCACGAGCCACGCCCCGCGCTGGGCGATCGCGTACAAGTTCCCGCCCGAGGAGCGGACCGCGTTGCTGAAGAAGATCGACGTGCACACGGGGCGCACTGGCAAGGTCACGCCGTTCGCCGTGCTCGACCCCGTGTTCGTCGGCGGCGTGACGATCACCTACGCCACGCTGCACAACGAGGACGAGGTGCGGCGAAAGGACGTCCGGCAGGGCGACACGGTGATCGTCCGGCGCGCCGGCGACGTGATCCCCGAGATCGTCGGGCCGGTGCTCTCGAAGCGGAAGAAGGGTGCCCGGCGGTGGAAGATGCCGGCGACCTGCTCCTCGTGCGGCACGTCGCTCGTGCGGCCCGAGGGCGAGGCCGACTACCGCTGCCCGAACAAACGGGGGTGTCCGTCGCAGGGCATCGAGTGGTTGTTCCACTTCGCCGGTCGCGGCGCGATGGACATCGAGCACCTCGGGTACATGACCGTGATGCGTCTGCTGGAGGCCGGGCTGATCGAGGATCCCGCCGACATCTACGCCCTCGACCCCGAGAAGCTCTCCCAGCTGCCCGGGTTCAAGGACAAGGCGATCACGAACGTGCTGACGCAGATCGAAGCGTCGAAGGATCGACCGATCTGGCGGCTGCTCGTGGGTCTCAACATCCGCCACGTCGGCGCGCACGTCGCGCAGGTGCTCGCTCGCGCGTTCGGCTCGATCGACGCGATCGCGGCCGCGAGCGAGGACGAGATCGACGCCGTGCCCGAGATCGGCCCCGAGATCGCGGCGACGGTGCGTGAGTGGTTCGACGAGGAGGAGAACCTCGCGCTGATCGAGAAGCTGCGGGCCGCCGGCGTCCGCATGGCCGACGAGCGTGCGGGCGACGAGGGTCCGAGGCCGCTCGAGGGGCAGTCGATCGTGCTCACCGGCGGGCTCGAGACGATGAGCCGCGAGGAGGCGACCGAGTTCGCGCATGCCGCCGGCGCCAGGGTGGCCTCGAGCGTCTCGAAGAAGACCTCATTCGTCGTGGCCGGGGAGAACCCGGGCTCGAAGCTCGCGAAGGCGGAGACGCTCGGCGTCGACGTGATCGACGAGGCCGAGTTCGTGCGCCGCCTCGGCCGGAGCTGAACACGCGTGGGCGCGACCGTGATCGACGGGGTCGCGCTCGCGGCGACGCTCAGGGCGTCGATCGACGACGAACTCCGCGTGCTGCGAATGTCGTCGGTCACCCCCGGGCTCGCGACGATCACGGTGGGCGACGACGCGGGGGCCGCCGCCTACGAGCGCCACGTACGGCATCTCGCCGAGGGGCTGAGCTACCACTACGTGTCGGAACGCCTGCCGTCGACCGTGGAGCTGCCCGACGTGCTCGCCACGATCGGCAAGGTCAACGCCGACCCGCGCGTCACGGGCGTGCTCGTGTTGCGACCGCTCCCGGAGCACCTGCCGGAGGCGGTCGTGAACGCGACGGTCGACCCACGCAAGGACGTCGAGGGGCAGCATCCCGAGAACGCGGGGTTGCTGGCCCTGGGTCGGCCACGCTTCGTGCCGTCGACCCCCGCGTCGTGCTTCTTCCTGCTCGATGCCTACGCGCGGTCGACCGGCGCCGACCCGGCGGGCTTCTACGAGGGTCGCACCGTCGTCGTGGTCGGGCGCTCGACGAGCGTCGGCAAGCCGGCGCAGTGGCTCGCGCTCGAACGTCACGCCACGGTGATCGCCACCCACAGCCGGACGGCGGCATCGGGACGTCTGGCCGAGGCCACCCGCCAGGCCGACATCCTGATCGTCGCCGCCGGTCAGCCGGGGCTCGTGACCGGCGACATGGTCCGTGAGGGCGTGATCGCCGTCGATGTCGGCTTCCACGCGGTTCCGGACCCGGCGACGGGCGCGACGCGGTTGACCGGCGACCTCGACTTCGACTCGGTCGCGGCCAAGGCCGAGGCGGTCACGCCGGTGCCCGGCGGCGTGGGGCCGATCACCGACGTTTGGCTCGTGGGGAACACCCTGGTGGCCGCCGCGATCGCGGCCCACGTGGAACCGCGCTTCGGGACGGGGACCTGACATGGCGAGCGCGTTCGGCACGACGTACCGGTTCCGAGAGCCGGGTGCCCCCGGGCGGGCGGCGAGATGGGCATGCCTCGCGAGCGCGGCCATCCTGTCGATCACGGGCATCGTGGCCATCACGCGAGGGGCCTCCGATGCCGAGTGGCAGGTGCGCCTCTTCCTGCCCCCCGAGGGGTCGTCGGCCCAGCCGGCGTTCTCGACCTTCTATCCCGGCGCGATCGGCACGGTGGTGTGGATCGGCAGCCTTGCGTTCCTCGCGACCGCCGTGTGCTGGCTCGTCTGGCAGGCGCGGGCCCACGAGAACGTCTGGGCCGTGCCCGGTCTTCCCGCCCCCACCCGCAAACCCGGCATGGCCGTGATCTGGTGGTTCATCCCCTTCGCGAACCTGGTGATGCCCTACGTGTGTGTGCGTGAGCTCTCGACGATCTCCGCCGCGCGGGCCGGGTCGACGCCTCGGCGTGGGCTGCACGTGGTCTGGTGGGCGCTGTTCCTGGCGGCCGTGGTCGCGAGCATCGTCGCGGCCATCTGGCCGTGGGTGCTGATCGTCGCTCGGGTGGCGGAGGCCGGCGACCAGGTCCGCGGCACCACCTACGTCGTCGATCTCTCGCCGGTCGCATGGGGGATCGGGGTCTGGCACCTCTTCCTTGCGGCCGCGGGGCTCGCCGGAGCGGGTGTCGTCGGCGACATCGAGCGTCACCAGGGCTCGATCGACGCCGGCACCGCGGGCGGTCCAGCCGGATCGGCGCCGTTCCCGGCGGGGCCGGACGGCCTCGCACCGCCGCGCCCGGACCTCGACTGACCCGGCGCGACTAGACTGCCGCCCATGCCGGTGGAGATCGACATCGACCACGTCGCGAAGCTCGCGCGCGTGCAGCTCACCGACGACGAGAAGGCGCGGATGCGCGACCAGCTGGCCGTGATCCTGGAACACGCCGCGAAGGTCGGGGAGGTCGCCGCGGACGACGTCGCGCCGACGGCCTCGCCGATCCCGAAGGTGAACGTGTTCCGTGACGACGAGCCCGAGCCGAGCCTGCCGCACGACGCCGCCCTCGCGAACGCCCCGGCGTCGACCGACGGGCGGTTCCTCGTGCCGAAGATCGCGGAGACCGGGTCGTGACCGAGCTCTGCGATCGCACGGGCACGGAGCTCTCCGCGGCCCTGCGTGACGGTGAGATCTCCGCGGTCGCCCTCGCGGAGTCGGCGATCGCTCGCCGCGAGGCATTCGACGATCGCGTGGCCGCGTTCCTCACGCCGACACCCGAGGTCGCGCTCGAGCGGGCGGAGGCGTTCGACACGTACCTCGCGACCGGCGCGCCGCAATCGGGCGTGGCCGGGATGCCACTCGCACTGAAGGACGTCTTCACCACGAAGGGCATCCGAACGACGTGCGGCTCGAAGATCCTCGACGACTACGTGCCGCCCTACGACGCGTCGGCCTGGACCAGGCTGTCGGGCGGCGGCTCGGTGCTCGTCGGCAAGACGAACTGCGACGAGTTCGCCATGGGCTCCTCGAACGAGAACTCGGCGTTCGGTCCCGTGCACAATCCCTGGGCACTCGAGACCGTGCCGGGCGGGTCGAGCGGGGGCAGCGCGGCGGCCGTCGCGAGCGGCATGGCCGTGTGGGCGCTCGGCACCGACACCGGCGGTTCGGTGCGTCAGCCCGCCTCGCTCAGCGGGGTCGTCGGGCTGAAGCCGACCTACGGGCGCATCAGCCGGTACGGCCTGATCGCGTTCGCCTCGTCGCTCGACACCGTCGGCACGTTCACGAGGAGCGTGCGCGACGCCGCGACGCTGCTCGGCGTGATGGCCGGGAAGGATCGCCACGACGCGACGAGCCTCGACGCCGATGTGCCCGACTACGCGCAGGGCCTCGAAGCCGGGGTTCAGGGCCTGCGGATCGGCGTGCTCGCCGAGGCCTTCGGCGAGGGCGTGGAGCCCGACGTCGCCGCGTCGGTGCACGCGGGCGTCGATCGCCTCGCCGGGCTCGGCGCCGAGGTGGGCGAGGCGTCGCTGCCGCACGCGGAGTATGCGCTCAGCGCCTACTACCTGATCGCGCCGAGCGAGGCGTCGTCGAACCTCGCCCGGTACGACGGCGTGCGTTACGGCCTGCGCGTCGACGGCGACGACTCGATCGAGATGATGTTCCGCACGCGCGGCGCCGGGTTCGGCCCCGAGGTGAAGCGGCGCATCATGCTCGGCACGTACGCCCTCTCGGCCGGCTACTACGAGGCCTATTACGGCCAGGCCCAGAAGGTGCGTACGCTGATCCTGCAGGACTACGCTGCGGCCTTCGAGCGGTTCGACGTGCTCGTCTCGCCGACGTCGCCGACGACCGCGTTCCCGATCGGGGCGAAGGCCGACGACCCGTTGGCGATGTACCTGAACGACATCTTCACGATCCCGGCGAACCTGGGAGGCGTGCCGGCGATCAGTGTGCCGTGCGGGCTCGACGCGAACGGACTGCCGATCGGTCTGCAGCTCACCGCGCCGGCGCTCGAGGAATCCACCCTGTTCCGGGCCGCACACACGCTGGAGTCAGACCTCGGGCTGGACCTCCGGCCCCCGCTCCTCGCAGCCGCCTGAGGCGTCGTCGCATCGCAGGCATCGACCGTTGCCCGCGGTGCTGCCCGGGGATACCCTCGATCCGGAGGTCGGGTCGTGCGGGGACGGCGGAACACCCTGTTGGTCCTCGCTCTGCTGTTGCTGGCGTCGACCTGTACGAGCGATCGACCGCCAGCGGGCGACGACGATCGGTCCACGGTTGCCACCGGTGGCCCCTCGGCGGCTCCGTCGCCGATCGCCGCGCTGGGGAACGGCGATCCGATCCCTGGATCGTGCGTCGGCGGCTCGACGAAGGCCAAGCAGACCGTGGCATTCGTGGCGGAGGGGAAGGCATGGGTGGTCGATCCCTCCGGGCGACGCCTCAGCTGTCTGTTCGAGGTTCCCGACGCGGGACCGTTCGCCTGGGGACCGCAGGGCGACCGCGTGCTCCTTGGCGACCTCGAGATCCGGGGTGTCGAGGGCGACGATCCGAACCTGCGGGCGACCGGTCAGCGCGTGCGCGCCTTCGATTGGGGCCACCCCCTCGGCCTCGCCCTGGTGTTCGCGACCCCCGGTTCGCGCCCGCCGGAGAAGCGGTTCATGGACGACGGGCGCGTCGATCGGCTGGACGACCTGCCGGTCGGTCGATACCTCCATATCGCGTATCACCCCAGCGGACTCGCCCTGGCCTTCGTCGTGGATCGCGGCGGACGTCAGCGCATCTGGCTGTCGACGAACGAGGGGCTCGATCCGGTGCCGCTCGTCTTCTCGAAGGGCGGGACACGGTTCACCTCGATCGCGTTCACGTCCGACGGACAGCACCTCGTCTGGACCGCCCAGCACGCGGGCGACTATCCCCAGGTCCATTCGATGGACCTCGCCGACCGCACCGGCTTCACCGACGGGTGGCGAGGCGACGCCGGCCAGGCGGCGTGGAACCTCCGACTGCCTCCGTCGGGGACGCTGCAGGCTTTCGATGTCGGCGAGACGTGTGCCGATCGCGTCGCGACGATCGCCCTCGGCCCCCGCGTGGCCCGACCGGCTCTGCCCGACGCCGATCGGCCCACGACCGCGCTCGGGTGGCTCGATGCGTCGACGCTGCTGGTCGGGGTCGCCGGATGCGACGAGGCGATGGACGTCGTCGCCGTCGACGTGTCCGGCACCGCGACCCCGGTCGTGCTGGGCGCCGAAGCGGCCGCGGCGCGGGTGATCACGGTCGACGCTCCCACGGAGGTACCCGCGCCAGCCGCCGACGCCGAGGAGCAGCCGCCGCCCGAGGGGGTCGGGTGATAGCAGGTCGTGCGGCGGCCGGTCGGCCGCCGGGAACCGAGATCGCTCGTCGGTCGAGCGGCGGGCTCGTCAGTGCTCGGGTCGACCCGTGGGGGAGGGCGCGGGCTCGCCGTGCTCCTCGGCCATCTCTCGGGCGACGCCCGCGGCCGGGTCGCCGGCGTCCTCAGGCTGCCGCGCGGCGCTGCCCGACGAGACGATCAGCGCGACCGACGCCAGCACGATCGCGCCGCTCAGGAAGATCCGCCCGGTGAGGGCCTCGTCGAGCACGACCACGCCGAGCGTGACGGCGACGATCGGGTTCACGTACGCGTACGTCGAGACGAGCGTCGTACGCACGTTGCGCAGCAGCCACAGGTAGGCGCTGAAGCCCACGAACGAGCCGGCCACGATCAGCCACGCGAGGCCGAGCCACGACGAGCTGGAGATCGCGTCCATATCGAGGTCGGCGCCCTCGCCGATCGAGAGCGCGACGACGAGGATCACGCCGCCGCCCACCAGTTGCTGCATGCCGCTGCCGAGCAGCGGCGCCTTCGGAAGCGGCGCCCCGCGCGCGTACAGCGACCCGACCGTCCAGCAGAGCGTGGCGGCGACCGCGACGAGCATGCCGCCGACCGGCACGCCCGCGCCGGCGCTGCCGCTCACGAGGAGGGCCGCCCCCGTGAAGCCGCCCACGAGTCCCACGATCACCTTCCAACCGAGGGGCGCCGCGCGGAACACGACCCGGTCGAAGAACGCGAGCCACAGCGGGATCAACGCGATGATCAACGACACGATGCTCGTCGGCGTACCCATGTTCTCCGACACCGCCACGAGCGCGTTCCCCCCGAGCAGCAGGAAGACCCCCACGATGCCGGCGGCCCGCCACTGCTTCGAGGTCGTGCGCTCGCCCGTGCGCATCGACGTCCAGGCGAACAGCACCGTGCCGGCGAACAGGAATCGCGCCGAAGCCCCGAGCAGTGTCGGCACCGTCTCGTTGACCTTCTCGATGCCGAGGTAGGTCGTGCCCCACACGAAGTAGAGGGCGCCGAGGATCGTCCAGACCTTCGCGGTCGGCGGGTGCGGGACATCGGACATCGAGGAAGGATAGAGGCCGCCGCGGGCTGCGTCGGTCCGATGGTCTCAGGGGGCCGAGCCGGGTCCCGACTCGTGCAGGTCGGTCGCGGTGTTCGCGTCGTCCATCCGGTGCCACGCTGACAGTGAGGCAACGGAGAGGAGGCGAATCATGTCTGCATTCATCCGTTCATGCCTCGTGGCGATCTTGGCGCTGACACTCGCCGCACCGGCCGCGCTGGCCAACGACGACGTCGAGGTGACGAAGACCGGCCACGGCACGATGGGGTCGGTCTGGAAGCTCGAACTCGACCGGGAGCACCGCATCGAGGTCGACTTCGAGGTGAACTCCCCGAACAAGCGAGCCGGGCACGTGTGGAGGATCGTGATGCGCCACAACGGCACGGTCTTCTTCAGGGGCACCCGTATCGCGGACCACGAAGGGGAGTTCGAGGTCGACAAGACCGTCGCCAACGTGGCAGGTCCCGACGCCATCCGGGTCCGCGCTGTGGACCGCAGCAACGGTGAGATCGTCAAGGCGGCTGCGACGATCTGACCCCGGGAGCCAAGTCGCTCGCGTTCTCGCCCCACCGACCTCGTCGGTGTCGACATCCGCTTCATGAACACCCGAGCACCACGACGTGGTCTGCAGCGGCCAGCTCACGGAGTGATCGCTGTTCGGGAGAGGGAGATCTCGACCGCGGAGTTTCGGGCAGGGTGCGCCACCCGCTTCAGATCCTGATGACGCTCAGGTCCCGGCCCATCACGACGTATCGTCATCCCTGTTGAAGCAACGACCGACGCTGGAGTACGTGGTCCTGATGTCCCTTGTCACCTTGTGGGAAGCAGACGAAGGATGGGCCGACGAGTTCGACCGGATCGAGCGCGAACTCCGCACGATCCTCGGCGAGGATGCCCAACGGGTCGATCACATAGGGTCCACGTCCGTGCCCGGCTTGCTGTCAAAGGACGTGATCGACGTTCAGGTCACCGTCGTGGACGAGAGTCTGCTCGACCGGGTCGCTTCGATGTTGGAGCAACGGGGATGGCGACGTCGTGCCCCCGTGGACGACCACGTCGTGCCCGGTCTCTCGGCCGATCCGTCGGAGTGGCAGAAGGCTCTCTTCCATGAGCCGGAAGGCAGACGGCAGGCCCATGTTCATGTGCGTGTGGCAGGCCGGGCGAACCAGCGGTACGCGCTCATCGTTCGTGACTACCTCCGCGGGCACCCTGCCGCTGCCGCCGCGTATGCGGAGGTAAAGCGCGGGCTGGCGACGCTGGCTCCCGATAGCGATGCCTATGCGGACGCGAAGGACCCGGCCTGCGACCTCATCTATCGCGCGGCAGAGGCATGGGCAACGGAGGCGGGCTGGGAGCCATCCGATCACTCCGATTGACATCGAGGGACATGCGCGAACGCTGTCCATGATCACTCGTCATGCCGGATAACCCGAATCTCTGCTTCGCCCTGCGGTCGGCCGCCACTGAAGATCGCCCGTTCCTCGTCGAGATGGCCCGGCAGGTCTGCACGCTCGAAGGTCAGCCGCTGGCTGCTGCAGACGATCCCCAGGTCGTGGCGTTCCTGCCCGATTCGATGGATGCGGCGGTTGTCGCTGTGGACAGGAGCGAACGGCGCCTCGGCGCGGTCTGGTGGGTGCTGCGCGAACCGCCGCTGCTACGCGATCCGAAGGGGAAGCCGCTCCCGGAGTTGGCGATAGCCGTCGTCGAGGACCAGCGCGGAAGGGGAATCGGTCGGGCGCTGCTCGACGCGCTCGTGGCGCGAGCGCGCGGCCATTTTCCCGCGTTGGCGTTGAACGTGCACCTTCTCAACCCCGCCGTCCGACTCTACATCCGGGCAGGTTTCAAGGTCGCCGCAGCAGGACGAGGGTGGTACGGAGTCGCCATGAGTCTGCCCTTCGACTCATAGCCTCGCTTCCTCGGGGGACATTCCCGAGCACTCGCGCATCAGGGCGTGCATGTTCCCCGACGGACGCGTCCCTTGGTTCAGTGCCCGGCCCTTGAAGGTCGTATGACCCTGCTCGAGACGAACCCAACGGATTACGTTGGCTTTGGTCGCGTTGGGCGCAGGCCGCCTAGCGGGAGGGACCCTAACTGGAGGGGGTGAGGTAAGGAGGGCGCGAAGCAGAACGGAGGCCACCAGTGGTGGAGGGCCGAGGCGGCGGGAACTCGCGCCCCTCTCAGGGATCGGTTCCTGGTGCGAGTCGGCCCTCGGAGATCGGAGGAGCCATGTTGTACCGACAGCGGATGCACTTCTTCCCGAAGTCGCAGGAAGCCTGGATCGAGCTCCTAAGGCTGGGCGATGAGTTCAACAAGCTCCTGGCTGACAAGGGTTGGACACAAGGCACGTTCTGGATGCCGTTGGCCGGTGAGACCGAGGTCATCGCCGAGTTCGACTACCCGGACCTTGCGGCCTTCGAGCGGGAGAGTACCCACATGTTCACGGAGCCGGACCTGATGGCCCTGGGTGGCAAGATCTGGGCGATCGATTCCGTCCGACCCACTTACAGCGAGCTCTTGAGCCCGGTGCCCAGCTTCAGCTAGGAGGGACGTTCAAGGCGGGCTTCACAGCCGTCCGGCGTTTCTTATCGGATAGCCTCTCCAGGGGCATCTCCGAGCGCTCACGCACTCCAGCGTCACGCGCCGTGATGCGTCGCTGCTCGAAGGAATCGCCTGGTCAGGCTTTGCGATCGGCGTGGAGTTCAAGCGACCTCGATCGGCCCCACGAGCGGGATCGGAGACTCCGCGGGATCGGTCGCGACGTGATCGGCGCGCACCCGTCCGTGCCATCTCAATAGGGTGGCGAGATGGTGATCCAACTGCTGCCGCACGATCCCGCGTGGGCCGGCCTTTACGAGACCGCAGCGGAAGAGATCCGACGGGCGCTCGGTCCGAGGGGTCTGCGTGTCGAGCACGTGGGGTCGACCGCGGTCCCGGGCATCGTGGCGAAGCCGACGATCGACGTCCTCATCCTCGTGGAGCGCTACGACCCGGAGGCCGTCTATCGATCTCCCCTCGCGTCACTCGGCTATACCCATCATCACCGGGACGACGTGCACGTCCTCTTCAAGGGCTCTCGCGGAGGTGTGGCGTTCAACGTGCACGTCGTGGAGGAAGGTGCCGCGGATGCGTCCATGATGATCGCCTTCCGCGACTACCTTCGATCGCATCCCGATGAGGCACGCCGATACGAAGAGCTGAAGCTGGCACTTGCCGGCCGGCACAGCGACGCAACCGCCTACGCTGAAGCGAAATCCTCGTATGTGCGGAAAGTCGTCCGTCAAGCGGGCTCGACGAGGGGAGATGCCGCGGGAACCTAGACGATCGCTTGCCCGCTCCGCCTAGGGTTCGCGGCGCTTCCAGAAGCTGTCCTTCTTGACGATGAGACCGTCATCGCCGAAGGTCCAGAGGTCGCAACCCCGAACCTCGATCCGATCTCCGCCGACCTCGGTGCCCGTGATCGTCCACTCGGAGACCCCGCGCGATCCGGTCGCGAAGTGATCGTCCTCACCGTAGTGGACGTCGGGGATCCCCTCGAAGCGAGCTGCCAGTCCACGACGAACCTCTGCTCTACCGACGAACCTGCGCCCCCACGGGTCCGGGCCACGAGGAGACTCGAAGACGCAGCCCTCGGCGAAGTTCGCCATGATCGCATCGATGTCGTGGTCGTTGAACCCGTTCAGCACCCGCAGAGGGATGTGGGGGGTTCGCTCGTTCGACATGACTCGACCTCCTCATAGAGCACAGGTTTCGTCCGGTACACAGGCGAACACTGGCGAATCACGGCGCGTTCTCCACAGGGCGTCCCGAGCTCTCGGTGAGGTCCAGGCGCAACAGCACCTCGTCGTCGAAGACGACCTCTCCCGTGCGGACGAAGCCGTAGCGTTCGTAGAACGGGATCGGGCTGCCGTCTCCCCTGGCCGGCGCTCGTCCACTTCTCGTTCACCCCGGGTCGACCCCTGAAGTGCGCGCGATCAGGTCGAGCGTCGCGGTGCCGTACCCGCGTCGCTGGTATCGGTCGTCGATCAGCAGCTTCCACAGGTACTGCGGGATGTAGCCCGGCGCGCCCACCTCGTCGCTGATCATCACGAAGCCGACGGGCGTCCGGTCGGCGTAGACGCCCTACGCGATCGCTCGGCCGTCAGGCTCCTCGGCGGCCTCGAGCAACGAGTCCGAGACGGTGCTGACGAACCGCTCCTGCTCCGGGGAGACGCGCAGGGCCTCGAGCGCGCGCCGGTTCGCGTCGTCGACGGGAAGGAGCGTGACCCTCATCGATCTCACGACCCCGATCCGGGCGGATCGTCGCGACGCCAGAACCGCCGCCACCAACCCCGCTTCGGATCGCGAGGCCTGCGTGGGCCACGGGTGCGTCGGAGCTCGTCGGCGACGTCACCGGCGCGCCCGGGCGTGCTGAAGTAGCCGTGCCCGCCGGCCGGGACGCCGCCGTGGCCCTCGTGGCCGCCCAGTCCGCCGTACCCGCTCACCGCACGAGGGTATCCCCGAACGGGTGGGCATGCAGGCCGGTAGGCTGGGCCGCATGACCGAGTACGAGGCCGTGATCGGGCTCGAGTGCCACGTCGAGCTCAGCACCGAGACGAAGATGTTCTGTGGGTGCCGCAACACGTTCGGCGCGCCGCCCAACACGAACGTCTGCCCGGTGTGCCTCGGGCATCCGGGTTCCCTGCCGGTGCCCAACCGCGAAGCGATCCGGCGCATCATCACGATCGGTCTCGCGCTCGGCAGCGAGATCGCGCCGCATTCGCTCTTCCACCGGAAGAACTACTTCTATCCGGACATGCCGAAGAACTACCAGATCAGCCAGTACGACCTGCCGATCTGTGTGGGGGGGCACCTCGACGTCGAGCTGCCTGACGGCACGACGAGCCGCGTGGGCATCACGCGCGTGCACATGGAGGAGGACACCGGCAAGACGACCCACGGCAGCCCGAGCGGACGGATCCACGACGCCGACGCCGCGCTCGTGGACTTCAACCGCGCCGGCGTGCCGCTCGTCGAGTGCGTGAGCGAGCCCGACATCCGCTCGCCCGAGGAGGCCGGCGCGTACCTGCGCGAGCTGCGCGCCACGCTCGAGTCGCTCGACGTCAGCGACGTGCGCATGGAAGAGGGCTCGCTGCGCTGCGACGCGAACATCTCGATGCGGCCGGTGCGCACCGAGGTGTTCGGCACGAAGGTCGAGATCAAGAACATGAACTCGGTGCGCTCGCTCGAACGGGCGCTCGTCTACGAGATCTCGCGCCAGACGAAGGCGCTCGAGGCCGGCGAGACGATCGTGCAGGAGACCCGCCACTGGAACGAGGACGCCGGCGCGACCGCGTCGATGCGCTCGAAGGAGGAAGCGTTCGACTACCGGTACTTCCCCGAGCCCGACATCCCGGCGATCGAGCCCTCGGCCGAGTGGATCGAGGAGCTGCGGGCGGCGCTGCCCGAGCTGCCGAGGGCTCGGCGCGAGCGCTACGTCGGTGAGCACGGCCTGAAGCCCGAGGTCGCGCGAGTTCTCGTGGGGGACCGCGCTTCGACGGCGACGTTCGAGGCGACCGTCGAGCTCGGTGCGGACCCGGTCGCGGCCGCGAACTGGATCACGCAGGACCTCGCGGGCCTCGCGAACAAGCACGGGGCGAACGCCGCCGCCCGCGTAACCCCGCAGCACATCGCCGATCTACTCGAGATGCTCGGCGACGACTCGATCAGCGGCACGGGCGCCAAGCAGGCACTCGAGGAGGCGGCCGAGACCGGCGACGCCATCGAGACGATCGTCGAGCGCACGGGGCTGCGCCAGGTGTCCGACAGCGGCGAGCTCGGCTCGATCGTCGACGGGGTGCTCACCGAGAACGCTGACGCGGCGCAGAAGTTCCGCGACGGGAACGAGAGCGTGATCGGCTTCCTCGTCGGGCAGGTCATGAAGGCCTCGGGTGGGTCCGCGAACCCCAAGCTGGCGCAGGAGCTGCTGCGCGAGCGACTGCAGGGCTGAGGTCTCGCGGTGGCCGGGACTCCGGCGGGCCGACCGAAGCGGATCCCGCTGTGGCAGCTGGCGCTCTACGGCATCTCGAGCCTGGCGCGCGGCGCCGTGCATCCGTTCGTGCGCATGTGGCGCTCGACCGATCCGATCGACAGTTACGCGCTGAACCACTTCACGAGCGTGGCGGGCGACGCGATGCTCGCGATCGCCCTGGCCGACTCGGTCTTCTTCTCGCTGCCCGTCGGCGAGGCGAAGCTGCGCGTGGCCGCCTACCTCGGGATCACGATGCTGCCGCTCGCCCTGGCGGGGCCACTGCTCGTGCCCGTGCTCGACCGAGCCGGACCGCGCCGGCTGATCGCGTTCGTCTCGGCCGCAGGCAGGGCGGCGATCGCCGTCTACGCGGCGCCCCGCTTCGACACCCTCGTGCTGTTCCCGACCGCCCTCGCGCTGCTCGTGCTCTCCAAGGTGCACGCGATCACGAAGAACGGGCTCACGATCGCTTACGCCGGTCCGGGGGACGGCCTGATGCAGGCCAACGCGCGCCTCGGCCGGCTCGCGGCGGTCGGAGCGATCCTCGCGGCGCCGATCGCGTTCGCCGCGATCTGGTTCGGCGACTCGACCGCCGCGATCTATGCGGCCGCCACCGTGTACGCGGTGTCGGCGCTGCTGACGCTGCGCCTTCCGCATCCGGGCACCCCGCCCCCGCGGCGCCGGGAGCTCGGGCGTCGGGGTGCCGTGCCCGCCCTGGCGGTGCCGGCGGTGGGGGCGGTCGGCATGCGCGCGGCGAGCGGCTTCCTGCTGTTCCTGCTCGCGTTCTCGCTCCGGGAGGCGGGGGAGCCCCTGTACTGGTTCGCGGTGCTGGCCGGGGCCGGGGTGCTGGGCACGTTCGTCGCCGATGTCGTGGCGCCGCGCGTGCCGCGCACCACCCGGGAGGAGGCGGTGGTGGTCGCGTCGGTGAGCGCAGCGTGCATCGGCGCCGTGCTCGCGTTCGAGCTGTTCGGGCTGCCGCTGCTCACCGTCTTCGCGTTCGTCGCGGGCGCCGCCGCGGAGTTCAGCCGGCTCGCGTTCCAGAGCCTGATGCAGCGTCACGCCCCGCCCGGCGCCCAGGGGCGGGTGTTCGTCCGGTACGAGGTGATGTTCCAGGTCGCGTGGGTGGCGGGAGCCTTCGCGCCGGTGCTGCTCTCGATCGATTTCCGGGTCGGCATCCTGATCCTGGCGGCGTTCTACGGCGTGCTCGGGGTCGGCACGGTGCTGCGGGCGCGCGCCCGCGCCGCCGACGACTCCCGACCGCCCTCGATGCCGCCGCCACCCTGACGAGGACCGTTCTGAGGTTGCGACGTAAGCTTGCTCGACGCGCGCCCGCCGGGTGCCGACGAGCGAGGAGGTGCGGACCGTGGCCGAGTGGATCACCGTCGGGAAGGCCGACGACGTCGCCGAGGGTGACGCGACCGCGTTCGACGTCAACGGCGAGCAGATCGCCGTGTCGCGCGTCGAGGGCGAGCTGCGCGCGTTCAGCGACATCTGCACGCATCGGCAGTGCAACCTGTCCCTCGGCGGCGAGATCGACGGCACCACGATCGAGTGCGAGTGTCACGGCAGCGTCTTCGACATGGTGACCGGCGAGGTGGTCGAGGGGCCGGCGACCGAGTCGATCGCGACCTACCCGGTGTCGGACGAGGGCGGCGACCTGAGGATCGAGGCCTGAGGCATCTGGTGGCGCACGACCGGTCGTTCGTGATCGTCGGCGGCTCGCTCGCCGGCGCCACTGCGGCCGCGACGCTCCGGGACGCGGGGTTCGACGGCCGTGTCGTGATGATCGGGGCGGAACCGCTGCCCCCGTACGAGCGGCCCGCGCTCTCCAAGGAATTCCTGCGCGGCGAGCAGCCGCTCGAGGAGCAGTACGTGCGGCCCGAGGGGTGGTACGCCGACCACGAGGTCGAGACGCGCTTCGCGGCCCGTGCGGTGCAGCTCGACGTGCGCGATCGCGAGATCGTGGTCGCCGGCGGCGAGCGCGTCGCGTTCGACGCTCTGCTCGTCGCGACCGGCAGCCGCAACCGCAAGCTCGACGTGCCGGGCGTCTCGCTGCCCGGTGTCTTCGACCTGCGGACGGCCGCAGACGCCGAGCGCGTCAAGGAAGCGGCCGTCGACGGCGCGCGGGTCGTCTGCGTCGGCATGGGGTTCATCGGGGCCGAGGTCGCGGCATCGATGCGCATGCTCGGCCACGACGTGACGGTGGTCGAGGTCTTCGAGACCGCCCTCTACCGGGTGCTCGGCCCCGAGATCGGGCGGGCGCTGGAGGCGCTGCACCGCGATCGCGGGGTTCGGATGCTCTTCAACGAGGCGGTCGCGAGCTTCGAAGGCGACGGACGCCTCGAAGTGGTCGTCACGAGCGGCGGGAAGCGCATCGACGCCGACCTCGCGATCGTCGGGGTCGGCACGGAGCCGAGCGTCGAGCTGATGGCCGGGACCGGGCTCGACCAGGGCGGCGGCATCCCGGTGGGGCCGGCGCTGGAGACGTCGGTGCCCGGCGTGTTCGCCGCCGGCGACGTCGCCCGCCACGATCATCCGGTGTTCGGGCCGATCCGCGTCGAGCACTTCGACAACGCGATCAAGATGGGGGAGACCGCGGCCCGGAACATGCTCGGGGCGGGCGAGACGTACGACGATCCGCACTGGTTCTGGAGCGATCAGTACGAGTCACAGGTGCAGATGGCCGGCGTCGCGGCGACCTGGGACCGCACGGTCGTGCGCGGCTCGATCGATCACCGGTCGTTCTGCGCGTTCCTGCTCGACGCCGACGGTGTGGTGCGTTCCACCGTCAGCCTGGACTGGAAGCGCGACGTGCGCCGCTCGTTCGGCCTCGTCTCGGCGCAGGCGGCCCCCGACCCGGCGGCGCTCGCCGACCCCGACGTCGACCTGCGCACGCTCGTACCCGGGGAGGCGTGAGCGATGCACATCGGCGGTCCCGCGGTCGGGCACCCCACCTGAGACCTCGACCTGCAACGCCGCATCCGTGAGACGCGGCGCGATCGCATGGCCACGGCGCTGGCGCGAGCCAGCGGTCGGCGCACGCTCCTCGACCGCGTACTGAGGCGTGAGCCCGGTGAGCGACCGCTGCCGGTCGAGCTCGATCCCGACGCCGTCGTCGACCGCGGCGACGACGTCTGGAAGTCCCTCCGGTTCTGAAGCGTCGTCAGTAGTCTGAACGAGACTAGTCGGTCGACAGGTGCCCGGCGAGCTCGTCGGGAGAGCCTTCCCGCTCGACCACGCCGTCGCGGAACAGCACCACCCGGTTGGCGTACCGCAGCGCCTCGGGGTTGTGGGTCGCGGCGAGCACGGCGCCACCTCTGCCGATCACGTCCCACAGCGCCGCGAGGATCAGGTCGGCGTTCTCGGTGTCGACCTCGGCGATCGGCTCGTCGGCGAGCACGACCTCGGGCTCGGTGATCAGTGCGCGAGCGACCGCGACGCGTTGCTGCTGGCCGGCTGAGAGCTCGAACGTGCGGTTGTCGATGCGGTGGGCCAGGCCGAGCCGCTCGAGCCAGCCGCTCGCGCGTTCCCGAGCCTCGTCGAGTTGCGCGCCGTTCACACGGAGCGGGAGCTCGACGTTCTCGACGGCCGAGAGCGTGGGGAGCAGGCCGAACGACTGGAAGACGATGCCCATGTTTCGCCGGCGGAGCTCGCCGCGTTCGGCGCGCGACATCCGGTGGATCGTCCGACCCTTCCAGCGAACCTCGCCCTCGTCGGGAGCGTCGAGGCCGCTGAGCGTACCGATGAACGTCGTCTTCCCCGATCCGCTGGGGCCCATCAGCGCCACGAAGTCGCGCGGGGCGAGCGAGAGCGACGCTCCCCGCACTGCGAGGACGCCCTGGGCCCCCGGGTACCTGCGCACGACGGCCTCCCCCTCGAGTAAGGGGGCCGAACCGGCCGGCGTCGTGTCGCGACGCTCCGTCGACGGCCCGGCGACATCGCTCTCGCGCACATCGGCGGCATCGCCCGAAGGGCCCCACTTCGCGCGCAGGTCGTCGATCTCAGGCATGGCCCGTCTCGCTCCGCCGCCGCAGCCGCACCTCGTCGGGCGAGACCTCGGCCTCCAGTTCCCCGTCGCCGAGGGCCGCGACTGCCTCCTCGGGCAGACGCACCCGTCCGTCGTCGCCGACCGGCCCCACGCTGGTGGCCTCGTGCAGCACACGCCCGTCCCGCACCCGGATGCGCCGGTCGGCGGCGCGCGCGGCCGCGAGGTCGTGCGTCACCATCACGATCGTGACGCCGAACTCCCGGTTGACCGCGCGGAAGGCGTCGAGCACCGTGGCCGCGCTCTCGGAGTCGAGCTCGGCGGTCGGCTCGTCGGCGAGCAGGATCGAGGGGGTGTTCGCGAGGGCGACCGCGATCGCCGCCCGCTGCTGCTCGCCGCCCGACAACATGCCCGGCGTGTGGCGCAACCGGTCGCCGAGGCCGACGAGGCGCAGGAGCTCGTCGGCGTCGCGTCGCCGTCCGGGATCGTCGTGGCGGTCGATGGCGGCCGGCAGGCTTACGTTCTCGCGCACCGTGAGGTACGGCACGAGGTTGCGCGCGGTGCCCTGCCACACGAAGCCGATGCGGTGGGCGCGGTAGCGAGTGAGCGCATCGACGTCGAGCAGGCCGAGGTCCTGCCCGTCGACCTCGACCGAGCCCGCCGAGGCCCGATCGAGCCCGCCGATCAGGTTGAGGATCGTCGACTTCCCGGCGCCGCTGGGGCCGACGACCACGAGGAACTCGCCGGGCGCGATGTCGAGGTCGACCCCACCGAGCGCGACCACCCCGGTCTCGGCGATCCGGTAGACCTTGAACACGTGCCGGAAGCGGATCAGCACCTCCCGATCGGACGGGGCGAACAGCCCGGGGCTCACCATCGTCATTCGGGCTCACCTCGCAGGACGCCGGTCACCGACGATCGCATCAGGGTGCGCATCGCCGCGCCGAGCGCGATCGCGCTCGCGACGACGATCGCCACGACCGCCGTGCCGATCGCGGGCCAGTCGAGCATCAGCACTGGCGCCGGATACGAGACCCCGAGGCTCGTGCCGACGTAGGGCATCACGAGCCGCAGGAGCCAGTAGCCGATCGCGAGCCCGGCGAGGAGCGCGAAGCCGAGCAGGGCGGCCTGTTCGAGCACGAGGGTGGTCCGGATCTGTCGCCGGTCCGTGCCCATCGCCCGCAAGGCCGCGAACTCGTAGTCTCGCCGGCGCATCGTGAAGTACAGGCCCGCGGCGACCCCGACGATCACGAGCCCGACGCCCGCGACCGCGGCCGCGAAGTTCATGCCCACCGCGAGCGACTGCGGAAGCTGTGCGAGCGATCCCTCGATCGGCGCCGTGGCGTTCACCACGCCCGGCACCCATCCGGCCTCGGTCAGCAGCGGCGACGGGTCCTCGGGGGTGTTGGCCCACACCTCGTTCAGCGTGACGCCGGCTTCCGGGATCGAGAACTGCCGCTCGAGCAGCCCACGGAGGGGCACGACCACGAACGGCGCGTTCGGTACGACCCCGGGGAACTGGCTCGCCACGGCGACGGGTTCGACCTGCAGCCGTTGGCCGGCGAGCCCGAGCTCCACCGTGCCCCCGGTCTGCGTCGCCACGTTGTCGGAGACGAGGGCCGGCAGGACGGGCGCGGCCGGGAGGAGCCCGCCGACCACGTTCCCAGCCCCTGGACGGAAGGTGTAGCGCGCGGACCCGTCGGGCTCGATCTCGAGCGTGCCCGAGCCGCCGCGCCAGGTCGTCGGCTGCCAAGTCGCGAGGTCGAGGGCCTGGTCGCCGAGCCGCGGCGCGCCGATCACGACATCGATCTCGTCGGGGAGATCCGTGCCGGTGTCCGCCTGGAACGTGATCGACAGCAGGCGCTCGGCCTGGGGGACCGCCAGGGAGACCTCCTGCGGACCCGCGGTGAGCGGCTGCGAGGAGGTCGAGAGCTCACCCCCCACCGTCACCGACGTTGCCTGCGCTCGCAGCTCGTCGGCGGCACGGGGCACCTCGACGGTCATCGTGAGCTCGGTCGCGCCGTCGGGAACCCGGACCCCGAGCGGCTCGGTGTCGAGCCGCTCGAGGATGTCGTCGAGCGACGTCGAAGAGAAGTCGTCGCGCCACCATCCCGCTTCCTCGAAGCGGGCCGGGTCGATGCCGAGGGCTGTCGGCGGCAGCGAGAAGCTCCCGGTCGAGAAGCTGGGGTCCGTGCGCACGACGGCCATCGTCTCGGGCGGCATCGACCCCGCTGCGGCGAGCACCTGGTCGGGCGGGGTCGCGCTGACGCTCCAGTCGGCGCCGACCTGCACGTGCGCGGCGTCGCTGTGGTTCTGCAGCACGATCGCCCGGTACGACGTCGCGAGCACGAGCAGTCCCATCGACAGCAGCAGCAACAGCGCCGAGGCGAACCCGGTGCCGGGGGAGCGCCCCAGCCGCCGCCCGGCGAGGTAGGGCGGGAGCCGACGAGCGCGTCCGATACGCCCGTCGAGCCGGCGCAACACGAAGGAGAGCAACCGAAGGGCGACGAACGAGGCCGCGAACAACAGCAGCGTCGGCGCGGCGAGGACCAGGGGTTCGATCGCACCCTCGCCCGCCTCCGGCTTCGTACCGCCACGAAGCTGGATGAAGGCGAAGATGCCGAGTGGCAGCACGATCAGCTCGACCGGCACCCGGGCGAGCAGGGGACGATCCTCGCGCGAGGCGATGCGGCGTTCCTCGATCACCGTGCGCGAGACCGCCGGCGCCGAGAGCGCCAGCAGCACGAGCGCGCCGACGAACGCCACGGCGAGGCCGAGCCAGAGCGCGCCGTCGTTGAACCGGGCGGGGAACTCGACCCCGGGAAGCTGTTCGCCGTTGAACCGCCCGGCGAGCTTGGCGAGCCCGAGTCCGAGCAACAACCCGAGCGGGAACGCGACCGCTGCGCAGAGCAGCGCCTGGGCGCCCTGCGCCACGAGCAGGGTGCGGCGGGAGAAGCCGCGGCTGTGCAGCACCGCGAGCTCGAACGTCTGGCGGGTCAGCGTCAGCGACCCGACGCCGGCGAGCACGGCCAACGTCACCGCCCCGATCTGGAACACGACGAGCAGGATCGGAACCCGCAGGTTCTTCACCCGCAGGTCGACGAGATCGAACAGCGTCTCGAGGCCGCTCACCATGCGGGTCGACGAGAGCCCCGGCCGGGCCCGCACTACGTCCTCGATCTCGGCGAGCTCGGCTGGCACGCGCGACGCCTGCTCGAACGGCACGCCGTCCAGGGCGAGGAACGCGTCCCACGTGAACTCCGTCGTGAGGCCGAGCGTCCCGGCGGCATCGAGGTAGGTGGCGCGGTCGACGAGCAGCGGCGGCGGGTCGGTCGAGTCGGGCGCCGGGAACGGGCTGCGGCCGCCGTACCAGAACGGATCCTCGCGATCGGGGGACTCGAACGTGCCCGAGACGCGCAGGTCGAGCGTCTCGTCGTTGGGTCCCACGAGGGCCACGTGGTCGCCGGTCTCGAGGCCGAGGGACGCAGCCGTGCTCGTGGGCAGGGCGATCTCGCCGGCGCCGGGTGGCTCTCCCTCGATCTCCAGGTGCTCAGGGGCGCCCTTACGGAAGACGAGCGGCACCGACGGGCCGTCGGCCCCGCCGAGCCGCACCGTGCCGAGGCCCTGCGGCACCACGGCGTCCACGGGCACGGCGTCGAACGCGCCGGTGATCGCGCCGTCAGCGGCGTTCCAATCGAAGTCGGCCCCCGCGAACAGCTGCAGGCGGGCGTTCGTGACCGTGACGCTCTCGCTGCCGAGCGAGGACGACATGATCGCCTCGCGAGCGGCATCGGCGTAGATCGGCCCCGCGACGAGCACTCCGATCGTGAAGGCCAGCGTGACGACGACGGCCAGCCCCAGCGATCGCTGGGCAACGAAGCGCTTGAACAGGAACCGAAGGGTCGCCATCACCGCAGGTGGCGCCCGTCGGAGCGCCCGCACGGATGATACGGACCTACGCTTCCTTGCCGGTGCGCGCGGTTGCGGAATCGTGCCGTTCCCGGACGCCGCAGGGGCCGGGGAGGGCCCTGTTAGGCTGGGACTTCGAGCCCAGAACGACACCTGCGAGGAGTTGATCCGCACCGTGGACAGGCCCGAGATCATCCTGGCACCCGGCCCCACCCCGATCCCACCCGAGGTACTGCTCGCCCAGGGCAGCCCGCTCGTGTACCACCGCGGACCTGGGTTCGGAAACATCATGCGAGAGGTCACCGACCGGCTGAGGCAGCTCTACCGTTCGGAGACAGCCGACGTGCTCTTGATGACCTCGAGCGGCACCGGCGGCCTCGAGTCGGCGATCGCGAACTGCTTCTCGCCCGGCGACGAGGTGCTCGTGCCACTCGCGGGATTCTTCGCGGAACGGTTCAAGACCCTGGCCGAGACGTTCGGGCTCACGGTGCACACGGTCGACTACGAGTGGGGAGCGCGCATCCGGCCCGACGAGGTCGCGGCGGCGCTGGCCGAGCACCCGATCAAGGCCGTGCTGCTCACGCAGTCGGAGACCTCGACCGGCGTTATCCAGCCGATCGAGCAGCTCGCGAAGGTTGCGAACGACGCCGGCGCCATGGTCGTGGTCGACGTCGTCTCGTCGCTCGGCGCCGTGCCGTTCGAGTTCGACGCGTGGGGCGTCGACGTCGCGATCGGGGGCTCGCAGAAGGCGCTGAGCGCCTCGCCGGGGATCGCGTTCGTCGCGATCAGCGGGCGGGCGTGGGAAGCCTCACGCACCGCCACGAACCCACGCTTCTACTTCGACTGGGCCACCTACAAGCGCTTCGCCGACCTTCCCGACCCCGAGAACCCGTGGACCCCCGCGATCAGCGTGATGCAGGGCCTGCAGGCCGCGCTCGAGCTCTACTTCCAGGACGGCGTCGAGGCCGCGATGCGGCGCCACCGGACGCTTTCGCGGGCGGTGAAGGAAGGCGCGAAGGCGCTCGGGCTCGACCTGTTCGGGGAGGGGCTCGACGGCAACTGGACCGTCACCGCGATCCGCGCGCCCGAGTCGGCCGACGCGGACGCGATCTGCGACACGATCCGGGCGGATCACGGTTGCGTGCTCGCCCCCGGACAGGGCCCCCTGAAGGGGAAGGTCTTCCGCATCGGGCACTTCGGCTACTTCAGCGAGCTCGACATCATCCGCGGGCTCGCGGCGCTCGAGATGACGCTCGAGTCGCTCGGGCATCCGGTGAAGCGTGGTGCTGCGGTTGCCGCTGCCGAGACGGTGTTCATGGAGTCGCGCGGGGCGTGAGGGTCCTCGTCACCGAGCCGCTGTCGGCGCAGGGGCTCGAGCTGCTGCGGGCCGACTTCCAGGTCGACGAGCGCACCGACCTCGCGAGCGGTGACCTCGCGGCCGAGATCGAGCCCTACGACGCGCTGATCATCCGCAGTGCGACCCAGGTCACCGACGCGGTGCTGGAGGCGGCAACGCACCTGAAGGTCGTCGCCCGCGCCGGCATCGGCCTCGACAACATCGACGTCGAGGCGGCCACCCGGCGGGGTGTGATGGTCGTGAACGCGCCGCAGTCGAACATCATCAGCGCCGCCGAGCAGGCGATGGCGCTGCTGCTCGCCCAGGCCCGCAACACCCCGCAGGCACACGCGGCGCTGAAGGCTGGCGCCTGGGAGCGCTCGAAGTGGGAGGGCGTCGAGCTCGCCGGCAAGACCGTCGGGCTCGTGGGCCTCGGACGCGTCGGCGCGCTCGTCGCGCAGCGCGCCGCCGGGTTCGGCATGCGAGTGATCGCCTTCGACCCGTACGTGAGCGCCGAGCGCGCGAAGGAGATGGGCGTCGACGCGATGCCCTCGCTCGAGGCCCTGCTGGTGCAGGCGGACTTCGTCTCGATCCACCTGCCCCGCACGCCCGAGACCGAGGGGCTGATCGGCGAGCACGAGCTGCGGCTGATGAAACAGGGCGCGCGGCTGGTCAACACGGCCCGCGGGGGCATCGTCGACGAGAGCGCCCTCGCGAAGGCGATCGAGGACGGACATCTCGGCGGTGCGGCACTCGACGTGTTCTCGACGGAGCCCACGACCGATTCCCCGCTGTTCGGCCTCGAGTCGGTCGTCGTCACTCCCCACCTCGGCGCGTCGACGAAGGAGGCGCAGGACAAGGCCGGCACGACGGTGGCCGAGATGGTGCGGCTCGCGCTGACCGGCGAGTTCGTCCCCTACGCCGTGAACGTCTCGGCGGGCGCGGAGGTCACCGAGGTGGTGCGGCCGTTCGTGCCGCTCGCGGAACGCCTCGGCGCGCTCACCGCCGGCCTGGCCGAGGGCGGTGTGCGATCGATCGTCGCGAGCTACCTCGGCCGTATCGCGGAATCGGACACACGGGTGCTCACGCTCGCCACCCTGAAGGGCATCCTCGGAAATACCGTGAATGAACCGGTCTCGTTCGTGAATGCGCCGATGCTCGCCCGTGAGCGCGGACTCACGGTGAGCGAGATGCGATCGACGGTCTCGCAGGACTACGTGAGCTCGATCTCGCTGCGGGCCGAGACCGATGCGGACCCCGTCGAGGTGTCGGGGTCGGTGCTCGGGCGCGACCACGAGCGAGTGACCCAGGTGAACGGCTTCGAGATCGAGGTCACGCCGGCCGGGCACATGGTGTTCTTCACGTACGTCGACCGTCCCGGCATCATCGGGAAGGTCGGCACCCTGCTCGGCGAGGCCGGCATCAACATCGCCACGATGGACGTCGGTCGCAAGGCCGAGGGTGGCGAGGCGCTGATGTGCCTGACGGTCGACACCGAGGCCCCGCCCAAGGTGCTGGAGCGCGTCGCCCGAGAGATCGAGGCCCACCAGCTGCGAACGGTGACGCTGCCTCCCGTCTGAGCGGCGGTCCCTCGGGACGCATCGCTGTGATAGCCTGCCCCGATCATGAAGCGGATGTCCCTGATCACCGGTGATGCGGCCGGAGCGCGTGCCTTCGTCGGGCCGCGCGCCCCGCGGTAACACCGGCCTCAGGACCACCGCCCAGCACCACCTCGCAAGGAGCCCCGCTTCATGAGCCAGACCCCGAGCACCGCCGTCCCCGAGCCTCGCCATGTGCCGTCGGCGCGCGAGCGTGCCGCCGTGCGCCGGCTCGCGGCCGCCCGCCTGATCTCGCTCACGGGCAGCGGCGCGGCCTTCGCCGCGCTCGCCTTCATCATGTTCCAGCTCACCGGTGAGTCCCGGTGGGTGTCGTGGACGCTGTTGCTCACGTTCGGTGCCCAGGGCCTCTTCGCGCCGCTGGGGAGCGCTCTCGGCGACCGGTTCGACCGCAGGAAGGTGCTCGTGATCGCCGATCTTGCGGCCGCAGCCGGCTTCGTAGCGCTCGCGTTCGCGCAGACGCCGGCGCAGCTGCTCGTGATGGCATTCGTGACCGCCACGCTCGAGTCGCCGATCTGGTCGGTGTCCGCGGCGGCCGTGCCGAACCTGGTCGGGCCCGAGGACCTGACCTGGGCGAACGGCATGGTCGCGGTCGGTCGCAACATCGGGAACCTGGTCGGCCCCATCCTCGGTGGCGTGCTCGTCGCCGTGATCGCGCCCGACTCCACTCCCGAACAGCTCCAGGCCGCCGGTTACTGGGTCTTCGGCCTGAACGCCGTCTCGTTCGCGGGATCGGCATGGCTGATCGGCACGACTCCGGGCTCGTTCTCGGGTGAGCGCGGGGAGGACGACGGATTCGGCAGTCTGAAGGACGGCGTCGTGTTCCTGCTGCGTGACCGCGTGCTGCGCGCGATCACGCTCGCGTGGGTCGTGCTGCTGCTCGGGGCGGGCTTCACCCTCGTCGCCGAGGTCGCCTTCGCCGAGGAGCTCGGGGCCGGGGCGATCGGCTACGGGCTGCTGAACGCGGGATGGGGTGGCGGTGCCGCGCTGGGTTCCTTCCTCGCCCAGCGATACCTGCGGGAACGCCAGGAGGCGCGCGCGTTGATCTGGGGCGTGGTCCTCGTCGGCCTGTGTCTGGGTCTGATCGGGGTCGTCCCATGGTTGCCGCTCGCCGTCGGCCTGATGGTCGGCGCCGGCACCGGGGAAGGGATCGGTGGCGTCGCGGAACAGGGAATCTTGCAGCGGCGCACGCCCGACCACGTGCGCAGCCGGGTGATCGGCGCGAGCGAATCCGCGATCCTGATCGCGCTCGCGATCTCGTTCGCGTTCGGCGGTGAGGTCGTCGACTCGATCGGTCCTCGGGGCGCGTACTTCGTCGGGGGACTGAGCTGTCTGTTGGCCGCCCTGGTGCTCGTGCGCCCGCTGGGCGGCGAGCACCGGGACGCCGCGATGCGGGACGTCACGCCCGCGAGCAACGCCGCTTCGTCCTGAACGACCGGTCAGCACGCGGTCGGCAAGCCGCCCGCATCTCCCCTCGAGACAACGGTCGGCCAAGGGGATTTGAATTGAATTGCCGTTCAGGGGTATCGTCACGCCCCGTGGCGGTCCAACGTCGGCCGTCGGAGAGGGAGCGATGTCGTCCACGAACGGCTACCACTCGATCGTCGTGGGCGGGGGCCACAACGGGCTCGTCGCCGCCGCCTACCTCGCGAGGGCCGGCGCCCGCACCGTGGTGCTGGAAGCTCGCCACAAGGTCGGTGGGGCCGCCGACACGATGGAGCCCTGGCCCGAGGCGCCCGAGTTCAAGGTCACCACGCTCAGCTACGTGATGAGCCTGATGCCCGACACGATCCTGCGCGACCTGCAGCTCGAGCGGCACGGGTACAAGGCGACGCCGGTCGGGCCGTACTTCCTGCCGTTCCCCGATGGCCGCTGCATCGTGCAGTACGACGACGACGCCCGGAAGAACTACGAGTCGTTCGCCCAGTTCTCCAAGCGCGACGCCGACGCGATCGAGCGCTGGGACTCGTGGATCGGCGGGCTCGCCGAAGTGCTCGGCCCGTTGATGATGACGACGCCTCCGAAGCTCGGCTCGCTGAAGCCGAGCGACCTCACCGAGCAGCTCCGGCTCGCGTGGCGCTTCCGCGGGCTCGACGTGCGCGGGCTCGCCGACGTGACCCAGCTGATGACGATGTCGGTCGTCGACCTGCTCGACCGCTTCTTCGAGTCCGACCAGGTCAAGACCGTGATGGCGCTGAACGGGCTGATCGGCACGTGGGCCGGCCCCAACGAGCCGGGCACCGGCTACGTGATGGCGCATCACTCGATCGGCGACGTCGGCGACGGCCACCTCGGCTCGTGGGCGGTGCCCGAGGGCGGCATGGGTGCTGTGAGCGACGCGATCGCCTCGAGCGCGCGTTCCCAGGGCGCCGAGATCCGCACCGGCGCGAAGGTCGCCAAGATCCTGATCGAGGGTGGTACCACGACCGGAGTCGCGCTCGAGTCGGGCGAGGAGCTGACCGCTGCGGTCGTCGTGGCGGCGACCCACCCGACGATCACATTCCTGCGCCAGCTCGAGGCGAGCGAACTGCCTCCGGGTTTCGTGGACGATATCCACAACTGGAAGTCGCGGAGCGGCACCGTGAAGATCAACCTGGCGCTCGACCGCGCGCCGGTGTTCGCGGCGAAGCCCGACCAGGCCGACCTCACCGGCGGGTTCGAGCTCGCGCACTCGGTCGCCTACCTCGAAAAGGCCTTCGAGCAGGCGCGCGCTGGAG